>NZ_JAUBSF010000065.1:0-40364 GCF_036704615.1 Microcoleus sp. K4-B3 | reverse complement strand
TCGTTGTCGGTCAAGTCGATGTTGTTGCCGTTGTCGCCGACGATGGTGTCGGCACCGCGATCGCCGTACAATGTGTCTCCGTTGCGATCGCCAAAAATGCGATCGTCTTGTTTGCCGCCAAATACTGCATCGTTGTCTTTGCCGGCGTAAACGATGTCGCTGTCGAGGCCGGCAGCTATGTAATCTTGCTGTTGGTCGCCGAAGATGATATCGCTGCCTGCTTCACCTAACACTGTGTCGTCGCCGCTTTTTGAGAGAAACAGTTGGTTAGTTTCGTTTCCTGTTAAGGAATCGTTTCCGGGAGTGCCGAGAATTGTGTTTTGGATGTCGATGAGTTGTGCGGCCCTGGAGTCGAAGTTAAGTATTTGTGAAGGCTGGGGGGGGATAAATGTGAAGTTGGGCGGCAGGGGCAGTGGTTGGCAACCGCAACCGGTATCTGGTTCGGGCACTGGACCGAATATCGGGGTCGCGGATGGCGCTGGTGTTGGTGTTGGTGTTGCAGTTGGTTCGGGTTGCGGGACTGGTTTTGGTTCCGGGGCTGGCGCGGGTGTTGGAGTTGCAGTTGGAGTTGCAGTTGGTTCCGGTTCCGGCGCGGGTATGGGCGTCGGCGCGGGTATGGGCGTCGGCACGGGTATCGGCGTCGGCGCGGGTATGGGCGTCGGCACGGGTATCGGCGTCGGGGCTGGTGTTGGTATCGGGGCTGGTGTTGGTATCGGCGCGGGTATCGGCGTCGGGGCTGGTGTTGGTATCGGGGCTGGTGTCGGTATCGGGGCTGGTGTCGGTATCGGGGCTGGTATCGGGGCTGGTGTTGGTATCGGGGCTGGTGTTGGTATCGGGGCTGGTGTTGGTATCGGGGCTGGTGCTGGTATCGGGGCTGGTGCTGGTATCGGCGCGGGTATGGGCGTCGGCGCGGGTATGGGCGTCGGCGCGGGTATCGGCGTCGGCACGGGTATCGGCGTCGGCACGGGTATCGGCGTCGGCACGGGTATCGGCGTCGGGGCTGGTGTTGGTATCGGTTCCTTAAGGGGAATGAGAGAGACAGTGGCGACTGCCGCACTGGTGGCGCCGAGGTTATCTGTAGCGCTGTAGGTGAAGTTGGCCCCTGTGAAATTGCCGGACGCCTGGAAAAACAACTGAGTAATTTCCTCGGCGGTAAGGGTCTGACCTGCCGTGACCCGCACTCCCTGGCTGGGGTCGCCCAAGAACAGCGTGCCTTCAGTGGCTGGTGCCAATGTGTTTACGGTAAAGGAAACCACCGTGCCGTCTGGGTCGGTTCCTCCGAGTCCGGGGATGTTCACGGTTCTTCCCAGCAACACAGCGAGGCTGGAGTTGTTGGCGACGGGTGGCTGGTCGGTGGGAGGTAATAGTGCTAGCAGGGAGGCTGTAGCGGGGGCTGGACTGATGGCGCCGCGGCTGTCTGTGGCGCTGTAGGTAAAGTTGGCGGCTGCGAATTCGCTGGTTGCTTGGAAGAATAACTGGCTGATTTGAGTCGTGCTCAGTCTTTGGCCTGCCGCGATCCGGATTCCCTGGCTGGGGTCGCCCAAGAACAGGACGCCTTGATTTGCCGGCGGCAGGGTGTTGATGGTGAAGAATTCGATCGAGTCGTCGGGGTCTTTTGCCGTCAGCCCTGCGAGGTTGACGGTGCTGTTTGGCGCCAGTGTCTTGCTGAAGTTTGTGGATACCGGCGGGTAGTTGAACGCCAGCGACACCAGAGAAACTGTGGCGGCAGGACTGCTGCCACCGAGATTGTCCTTGCTGCTGTAGGTAAAATTAGCTCCTGTGAAATTGCCGGCCGACTGGAAGAATAACTGCGTCATTTGCTCGGCCCTCAGGGTTTGACCTGCCGTGACGGCGACTCCCCCCGTTGCGGGGTCGCCCAAGAACAGGACGCCTTGATTTGCCGGCGGCAGGGTGCTGATGGTGAATGTAACCACTGTGCCGTCTGAGTCTCTGCCTCCGAGCCCGCTAATTTGGACAACGCTGTTGGGCGCGATCGCCACATTGCTGCTGTCGGCTGATGGAAGTTTGTTGGGTGTTGGCTGCGCGAGTAAAATGGCGGTGGTGACGGTGGCTCTGGACTCGGAACCGTTGTTATTGCTGGGTTCGGGGTCAAAAGTGGTCGATCGGCTCTGGGAAGTATTGCTGATGGTGCCCGTCGCTGGAACGACTACTGTTACCTCGCGGTTGGTGTTGCTGCCGCTAGTCAAGCTGGGAATTGTTGGGAAGGTGACAACCCCTGTCACTGGGTCGTAAGTGCCGTTATCGGATGCCCTGACTCCCGTTAAACCGGGAATGATGCTGTCTGTAATCACTACGTCTTCAGCAGCATTCGGCCCATTGTTGGTGGTAGTTATAGTATAAGTCACAGAACTGCCGGCAGGAGCAGATGTGAGACCAGTCTTGGAGGTAACCAGGTCTGCCACAGGATCGATCGAGGTAGTGACTCGACCCCCCGCCTGACCGGGCGCTGCGACTGTCGAGCCGTTGTTATTCGTCAAGTCCGGGTCTGGAGTGTCCGATCGACTCAATACAATGTTGGTGATGCTCGTCAGGGTAGGCGGCGGTACAAACATCAGGCTGCGGGTGACGCTGCTGCCGCTGGCTAAATTCGCGAGCGCTGGGAAATCGATCGCCCCTGTGGTTGGGTTGTAGGTTCCGCCGTCGGACACGGTGACTCCCGTTAAGCCGGGAATTAGGCTGTCGGTGATGACTACGTTGGCCGCGGGACTCGGCCCGTTGTTGGTAGTAGTAATTGTATAAGTGAGCGTGCTGCCCGCGTTGATGCTGGCAGGAGCCGTTTTTTGGGTGACAACATCGGCCACAGCATCGATCGAGGTAGTGACGGTGGCGTTGGGGTTGGTACCGTTGTTGTTGGCCGGAGAGGAGTCGGGAGTGATGGAGGTACTTCTGGCCGTGTTGCTGATGGAACTTAGGGTGGGCGGTAGTGTCAAGCCGATCGTCCGGGTGACTGTCTCCGCGTTGGCGATCGCCACGGGCCCGAAGGTGACAATGCCGGTCACTGGGTCGTAAACGCCGCCGTTAGATGCCGTGACTCCGGTTAAGCCGGGAACTATGCTGTCAGTGATGGTTACAGCTTCTGCAGGACTCGGGCCTAAGTTGACTGTGGCGATCGTGTAGCTGACCGAGCTACCGGCCGTAGCACTCGTAGATCCTGTTTTGGTGGTTGCGAGGTCGGCGTTGGGCGCAATACTTGTCGTAACCGTAGAGTTAGTAAGAGTGCCGTCTTTGTTGGTTAGCGAGCCGTTGTTGTTAGTGGCGATCGGATCGAAAGTCGCCGAGCTGCTCCGGGCCGTGTTGCTGATGGCGGTACTGGTGGCTGGGGCGATGAAACTGACGGTGCGGGTCGCAGTAGCCGCATTTGCCAGCACCGTCAGTGCTGGGAAAGTGACAATGCCCGAAACAGGGTCGTAAGTGCCGCCGTCCGATAGGCTGACTCCTGTTAAACCCGGAATAATGCTGTCAGTGATTGTCACGTTGGCAGCGGGGTCTGGCCCGGTGTTAGTCGTGGTCAGCGTGTAGGCGACGCTTGACCCGGCCGAGGTAGTCACAGGGCCACTTTTGGTAGTAACTAAATCCGCGACTGCATCGACAACTGTGGTAAAGACTACACCAGGCCCCTCGATTTGCCCTGGCGCGAGTACACCGCTGTTGTTGCTGAGGTCGGGGTCGAAAGTCGAGCTAGTGCTGAATGCAACGTTGGCAAAACTGCTACCGCTGGTTAAACCGGGCGGCAGATTAATTGTCAGGGTGTAAGTCAGAGTCTCGCCGGCATTGAGAACGGGAATTAACGGCCAGGTGACAGCCTTCGTTTGGTTCACGTAAGTGCCGTTGTTGGAAGCACTGAGAACGGGTGGCAATCCGCCCGGAAGCAGGAGTTCTAAAGGTATTTCGTCTTGAATCAGGACATTTGTAGCGGGCGCTGGCCCCTTGTTTACAGTAGTAATCGTGTAGGTAATGCTGCCTTCGGGCTTGACGAACTGCGGGCCGGTCTTGATAGTGGCAACCTCAGCCGCGATACTGGGAGGATTGATAGTTTCAACTACCAGGTTTTGAAGTTGGTGAATGTTGTTGGCGCCTCCTGTGGAACTGCCAAAACCAAATTTGAAAATTGGCGGTACTGCGCCGTTTTCGGTTGCCAAGTTGGGGATGTCGATCAATGTAGTTTCGTAAATGTCGTCGAAATTTTCATCGAAGGCAACGGTGAGGCGAGAGGGATGCACCGGATCGTTAGATGGATTCAGCGTAATTTGAACGGCTCTTTTGGCTAAATCGCGATCGCTCGTGAACGTATTGCTGAAATTAAAATTCTTGCCCGGACTAGGGCCGCTAAAGTCAATACTCGTAGGAATGTTATCGATGCCGAAGGGAACGATCGCATTTGTTAAAAACTTATAACCGTCTGCTTGATTACCTCTAACCGTTACTGAATCAGGTCTGAAAGAACCAATAGAGGAGCCGGGAATCGGAGGTGGCTCCGGGCCGGAGCGCCCTTCTGTGGATGTTGAAAAATTGCCAAACTCGTCAAGTCCAATGCCTAAATAACCTCCCTCAATACCGGGTATACCCGTTCGTGGAGCGTAGGCCAGAGAACCGCCATAACCCCCAGTCCTTGTTGGGCTGGCAGTGCCGTCAATCAAGAAGAAACCCAGGCCGTCCCCTGGCTGAGGGCTAATAGAGGGGCCCTGAGCACTATATTGCTGGCTTGAACCGTAAGAATAAAAATCAAACTGGACTCTGAGACCGTCGGTTGAAGGAATGGGGTTGTTGTAGATGACAAAGGCTTCCCTGTCACCTGCTGCTGGAGTTAATCGCAGAGCGCCATCGCCGGGACTTGAGCCGCCCAAAGCCGGAAGTACGCCGGATACTGTGCCTCCGGTAATGCCGGGGATACGTTGATTGGCTGCGGTCACCCCGTTGCTCGGATTGAATAGCGCCCCGCCGTTTCCCCCGTAAATCCAAGGCCCCCTAACTGTGGAGTTCTTGAAAGTTTCGTTAACTAATGTGCCGAGTGTGTAAGTGTAGGCTTCGAGGACTTCTTTTTCAATGGCGATATTCGCCTTTATTTCCCCTGTCGCAAATTTTAATTGCCAGTCGCCGCCGAGTGCCGCACTCCCCGTCAAGTTGTCGGAAGCTGCAATATCTGCACCGACCATCAAGCTCAGCCGCCGCACGAAGGCCTCGCCGCTTTCCCCCGCTGCGACGCTGCACCCGAATAACAAGATATCTCCTCTCTCGCTGAGGGCTCTTCCCCACTGCTGTAACAAATGGCTGTAGGTTTGTAAGTTGTCGTTGCAGAGTTCGATCGATCCAAGTTGCACTCGGGCTTCTCGACCGTGAGAAACTATCTGAAGGCTGTCTAAATCGCTGCAATTAGCCAGAATTCTAGTAATTTGCTCGACTCCATCCCGCGTCGAGTCGAGTACAAATACCTCTGTATCGGCTGTTGCTCCTCTTGCCAAGCTGCCGCAGTTCTCTACTCTGGCATCGATGAACAATACATTTTTTACACTCAGGGCGCCCACCGACTCGGTTGCTCGTAAAAATTCTCTGTGGGGATGCCGAATTCCCGCGCCGCCATCTAGTTTCTGGGACAGGAAACACTCTTCTATTTTTACTTGTTTTATTGTTTTATTCCGATCGTAAATTGCTGTTGTTCGGGAGTTTGGGTCCGCAATCATTGCGGTGGAGTCACATATTTTTTGGGTTGGAAAAAGTGATTTGTTGCAGATCCTTTGCATGGTCAAATTGTCTCACGGATTGTAGATGATGTACCCAGTTCAAGATGATAATTATCACGTACTGAAAAGGTTGGATTGCAGACTAAGAGGCTCTGCTGCTTGACTTCGAGAAAGAGCAACAAGCGAATTTCACTCAGCACAAAGCAGTGCTACCTTAATAGTTGATAGCATGGCAAATATCGCCGACAGAAACGCTGAGAATTTAGAGTTTAAATCCCAATAATCTATCTATGGGGTGAGATTTTGCCTGCGACTTTCTTTTCTGTTAGCGAGTGTATCTGTTACACGCAGATCTCTTACATCGCGCAGTAGATAATAACAGGAGTTCTCAAAAATTTACTTGATGAGGTTTTCTGTAGATCGTCTAATGCACTTTATTTGCAGAGAATTTTCACTATTTCTGGACGCATAAACGGGTTTGAGGGACGAAAAGACTTCGTGCAGCCCTTGCTCCCGGTAAAAAAGTCGGTTTTTTTGGTTTTGGTGCGCAGACCCTGTGGACAATAGCAACTAGACATTAATTAGGGAGTTATAGCCGTGACATAATTATGCCGGCCGTGCCCGAAGTGTCATTCAACTGAGATCTTGTACCATTCTCAATAACCCTTCTATGGGCGGGTTCTCCTGCCCACTCCACAAGAAAATACACTTTTTGTGGAACAGGCCGGAAATCCTGTTAAGCGAGAATGGTGCAACATATGAGATTCAATTGAAATTGGCATACCCTGTATCGACGAGGCGTCTTAAAAATTCATGACTTGCAGTCTGGAAATAGCAATCCTGGTTTGAGACTGTTTCGCTGCGATCGCAAAAACAGATTAGTGCCGCCCACAACTAACTTCTCAAACTGTCAACAAGCGAGTCTTCGAGCGGATTTCTGTTTAAAGTAAATGCTCGGGACAATCGTTCGTGCAGAATTTTTCATGATGTTTTGGAGAAACTGGCTTGGAAATTTGCCCATCAGCTACTTGCGATTTTTGTTCGCTAATTTTCTTAACTGCGGGAGTTACGCCCAAGAGACTTGAAACCCAATTTATTTCTAGATTTCTCGTCGCCCAACCAAAGTTTATGGTCTAAGCCTGGTTTCCGATCGTAAGTCCTCAACTAGAAAAACACCGATCGCAATCCGCCAGTTATGGCAACTGTAACCCAGCAATACTGCTCGATTAGGTTTTAATTGCTGACTTTGGGCGCGGGTCGTCCAAAACAAGCTCCAACAATAATCCTGACACGTAAGTACATATTAACTCATTGATTACTACATCCGCAAATGTGCGTACATACAAGCCCCCATACAAGCTATATCTTTTCACCGCGAACGTCAAGAGTTCTGGATTGGTAGTACCGACAGTCTTGACAGGGCCCAGAAGGATTGACAGCGCAGCGAATGTAATTAGAGCGGGCGTTATACTCGCAAGTGATATCGCCGATCGGATAACCGAGACCTTCTATGTAAGTGCGATCGGCAATTGCTAGTTGAGTTCGCATGGGTCTATTTGCTACCGCAAGCCTAGCCGCTGCAATTCTATCGCGGGCTTGGGTTTCGGCAGAGCGCATCACCCACAAAGACACCAGCGACGGAACTAAACCTATGAAAATAATCAGGAGAGCAGTTAGCACTTTTTCAGAGCTTATGTGGAGAATATTTGTTTGAATTTAGGCGATCGGCAACAGAAAATCCTTCGCGAAAAGACGGTTTTAAATCACAAAAGTTCCCGGCCAAGTCTCAAACTAGGCCGCCCGTGTGTTAACCGTTTGCTGGCGGGTGAGGAGGGCGATCGCTGTTGGCGCCGCTTTCTTCGTAAAGCGCATCGCCAGGGCCCAACAAAGCCAGAAGCCCAGGTATGGTGTGATATTATGTCCGGTCAATTACCGCAATAAAATAGGTTTGTAGTGACGAATGCAAGTCCTCATAAAAATCCGAGGGCTGGGATTCATCACTACAAACGCGAGATCGGTTATTTGACAGGACTAGAGATGAAAAACCGGGTCGAGTTCAAAAACAACCAAACCAGAAAAGGGCGCAGCTATTGTTTGAGAAACTCGGTTTCTCTCAAAAACCAAAACCGTTAAACTTTAGCAACATCCCCCGCTAAATCCATCAACGAACCCGCACCTTCCACCTTAGCAACATCCAACAAAGTCTTTAAAACCGAATCTGGATTCAAACTAATCGAATCAATTCCTAACTCAACCAAGAATCGAGCAAACTCAGGATAATCGCTGGGCGCCTGACCGCAAATCCCAATCTTGCGGCCGTACTTCTTCGCCGCTTTAATGGCAATTTCTACCATTCGCTTGACAGCTTCATTCCGTTCGTCAAAGATGTGCGCGACTAAAGCAGAATCCCGGTCTAATCCTAATGTTAGCTGAGTTAAATCGTTAGAGCCGATCGAGAATCCGTCAAAAACTTGCGCGAATTCGTCAGCAAATATGACATTGCTCGGCAATTCGCACATCACATAAACTTGCAAGCCGTTTTCGCCCTTGACTAAACCGTGTTTTGCCATCTCGGCCAACACTTTTCGACCTTCCTCCGGGGTGCGACAAAATGGAATCATCGGAATCACATTTGTCAAGCCCATTTCGTCGCGAACTCGCTTCAATGCTTTGCATTCCAAAGCGTAAGCTTCGCGGTAATTAGGGTCGTAATAGCGAGAGGCGCCGCGCCACCCGATCATCGGGTTTTCTTCTTTGGGCTCAAACTGTCGCCCTCCCAAAAGATTAGCATATTCGTTGCTCTTGAAATCGCTCATCCGCACGATGACTGGGTTGGGATAAAATGCGGCAGCAATGGTGGCAATGCCGTGGGCTAGTTTGTCGGTGAAGAAATCGGGTTTGTGTTGGTAAAGTGCTGTCAGTTCTGCAATTTCTTCCTTGACTGATTCATCTGCCAATTCGTCAAAGTGAATCAGTGCCAGCGGGTGTGCTTTAATGTGATTGGCAATGATAAATTCCAGCCGCGCCAAGCCTACGCCGTCGCAAGGAATTGCTGATAAACCAAAGGCTTCTTCTGGATTCCCGACATTCATTAAAATTTGAGTGCGGGTGCGGGGTAAATTCTCGATCGCAGTTTCTTGAATTTCAAAAGGAAGCAAACCGGCATAAACTTTGCCTTCGTCTCCTTCCGAACAAGAAACAGTGATTTCTTGATGGTTTTTCAAGATTTGGGTGGCGTCGCCGGTGCCGACAATGGCGGGAATCCCCATTTCTCGGGCGATGATCGCGGCGTGACAAGTGCGGCCGCCGGAATTGGTGACGATCGCACTTGCTTTTTTCATAATCGGTTCCCAATCCGGGTCTGTTTTGTTGGTGACAAGAACTTCTCCTGATTGAAATTCAGCGATTCTGTGAACATCTAAAATCACGCGGGCTTTGCCTTGTCCGATTGATTCCCCAACGGCGCGTCCTTTTGCTAAAACTGCACTGGTACCTTGCAATTTGTAGTTTCGCAAAACTTTAGCAGACTTTTGAGATTGTACTGTTTCGGGTCGCGCTTGGACGATAAACAATTCGCCCGTATTGCCGTCTTTTGCCCACTCAATGTCCATCGGGGTATAAGTCCCGCGCACTTGGGAGTAGTGTTCTTCTATGACTACGGCCCACTCTGCTAGTTGCAGAATTTCATCGTCTTGTATGGCAAATTTATTTTTTTCGGCTGCTATCACCGATACGTTTTTGGTGTATTTAGAACCGCCGATATCGTACACCATTTTGAGTGTTTTGCTGCCGAGGCGTTTGTCTAAAATCGGGCGAAAACCTTGTTTTAATGTTGGTTTAAAGACGAAGTATTCGTCGGGGTTGACGGCGCCTTGGACGACGTTTTCGCCTAATCCGTAGGCGGCGGTGACTAATACGGCGTTTTTGAATCCGGTTTCGGTGTCGATGCTGAACATGACGCCGGAGGATGCTAAGTCCGATCGCACCATTTTTTGCACGCCGACAGATAAGGCGACTTCAAAGTGGTCGAAACCCCGCTGTTGGCGGTAGGAAATCGCGCGATCGGTGAATATGGAAGCGAAGCATTTGTGACAGCATTCGAGGACGCCAGCGCAAGCTTGGACGTTGAGGTAGGTTTCTTGCTGTCCGGCGAAACTGGCGTCTGGTAAGTCTTCGGCGGTGGCGGAGGAACGCACTGCTACGTCGGTACTGTCGCCGTAGCGATCGCACAATTTCTCGTAAGCATCCGCGATCGCAGCTTGCAATTCTCGCGGAAACGGCGTGTCGAGAATCAGTGCCCGCGCTTGCTTGCCTTTTTGTCGCAGGTTCTGCAGATCTTCTACGTCTAAATCGGCAAAAATTTCGCGCAATTTAGCTTCTAAACCCGCCGACTCGATGAAGTAGCGGTAAGCGTGTGCTGTTGTTGCAAATCCGTTGGGAACTCTGACTCCTTGGGCGGTTAACTGTTGAATCATTTCGCCCAAAGAAGCATTTTTCCCGCCTACTAATGGGATGTCGGCGATGCCGACTTCATCAAACCACAATACTAAGGCTTTTTCTTTCGGAATCAAAACGGGTTTTTGTTGAATTGCTAATTTGTCGAGCATTGCTTTTTTCCTCTCAACTTCCGCTCAATTAGATACCAAGACAGTAAACAATTCACTGTCAATTCACTGTCAATTTTTAAAACGTAGTTTTGTTGCGAAAAATATCTAATTTTTTCCGAGGCTGTCTCCAGCAGACTTTTTGATCCCCTCTATTTCAAGAGTATCACTTTTTGGGTAAATAGCAAGAGCTGTGGAGAAAATTTATTTGATTGCAAAAAGTAAAGGAATGGCACTAAGGAGTTTAAGTAAGCTATCATAAAATAACTGGTAAAAATGTGAATATCGAAAATAGTTCCCACCGCTTTTTTGGCGTTGAGCGCGCATTGGTGCGGGGATAGCGCTCGAATTGTATTGGTAGCGGAATCGAAGGGCAACAAAGGGTGAGTTTCGATCGCGCGATCGGCTGACCCGCCCAAAAACCGATACTTGTGAACGACAGGAGTCGTGAGCCGGCCAAAATTTTAGACCCTTGTTCAAGCTCCCCGATTCATCTGTGGAGTAAATCTAAAATTTAAAATCTAAAATCGGCTGACAGGGGCGATCGCCCACAAAACACAACACCAAGCAGCTTAGTTTCCTCCTGAAACCGAGCTTCTAAAAACCGTTAAAATTTTCCCTCTGATTGCGTTGACCTACTTAGAGCAAAAACACAGTCGCATAGAGTGGATTGTAATTCTTGAACCAGGGAGTTTTTCACTTGGAGCGGCGGGATTTTTGGCGATGCAATTATTTATATGCTATAATAGTTAGCTCGACTGCCTTATGACAAAGCACAAGGTATATGATACCAGTTTTGAGCCCAGCCGCACAGCGAAACGGCTTTAAAGTTCTTCTAGTCGAAGACAATCAAGCCGAAGCCGATCTGATCGAAGAATTATTATTAGAAACAAATGTTAGCCGAGCCGATCGCCAAAGGCTGTCAGTAAGCTGTACCGATCGTCTCAGCAAAGCGCAGCAACTTTTGATCGGCGAACATTTTGATGTGATTTTACTAGACCTTTCGCTCCCCGACAGCCAAGACTTAAGTACAATTGTCAAAATACAAGAATACAGCCTAAATACTCCGATTGTTGTACTGACGGCACGCAACGATGAAAAACTTGCCATACAGTCAATCCAAGCCGGAGCTCAGGATTATCTAGTCAAGCGAAACATCGACAGCGAAGTGTTAATTCGAGCGCTCCGCTACGCTGTCGAGCGGCAGCACAACCAAGAAGCTTTGCGAAAAAGCGAAGAAAAATATCGCTCGGTAGTCGAGAATTCTCTCGTCGGGATTGCCATTCTTGCTCCTTCACTTTCCCCCTCAGAACCAGAAAAATGCCGGTGTTTGGAAGTGAACGATGCTTTGTGCGACTTGCTGGGATACGATCGCCAAGATTTTTTGCACGAAAATTGGGAGCGGTGGGGTTTTCCTGAAGACTGGCAGGCTAGTTTAGAGCAGTTAAATAAAATTTTTGCAGGGGACAGCGAAGGCTATGTTTTAGACAAAAGGTGGCGCAGAAAAGACGGAACAACAGTTTATACTAGAGTTTCCCTGCGCTGTATTCGCGGCCGGGACGGCTCCATCGACCGGATGATTAAAGTAATCTTGGATGTGAGCGATCGCTACCATTACGAAGCTAAATTAAAAGCATCTGAAGATTTTTTAAATCACACGATTAATGCTACTCCCGACCCGATTTTTGTCAAAGACGAGCAGCACAGGTGGGTCGTATTAAACGACGCTTTTTGTGACTTGATGGGAAAAAGGCGACAAGAACTGATCGGTAAGTCGGGATACGAATTTTTGTCACCAGCAAAAGCCCAAAGATTTTGGCAAAAAGACGAAGAGGTATTCAGAACTGGCATCGCTGAAGAAACGGAAGAAAAATTCACAGACCGCGCGGGAAAAAAACGCATTATTTCGATTAAAAAAAGTGTATTTAAAGCAACTGACAGCAGTAAAATGTTAGTCGGCACCATTCGAGATGTCACAGAGTACAAACGCCAACAATTAGCTTTGAAAGAGAGCGAAGCTAGATTTCAAAAAATGGCAGCCAACGTGCCGGGAATGATTTATCAATTTCGGCTAGAGCCGGGGGGTAGAAAGTATTTTACTTACGTTTCTTCGGGCAGTAAGAACCTGTACCAATTAGAAGCGAAAGATATAGAAAAAAAGAAAAATTTTGCTTATGAAACAATTCATCCAGATGACCTCACAGGCTTTGAAAAATCGATAAAAATTTCAGCAACGACTCTGCAACCTTGGCAGCACCAGTGGCGGCAAATTATCCAGGGCAAAGTGAAGTGGCTGCAAGGTGCCTCGAAGCCAGAAAAGCAAGCCAACGGTGATATCGTTTGGGACGGTTTGGTGATGGATGTTACGGAATTAAAACACACCCAGCAAGACCGCGATCGATTTTTTAATATCTCGCTGGATTTACTTTGTATTGCAGGTTTGGACGGCTATTTCAAACGCTTAAACCCGGCTTGGTCAAATGTATTAGGTTACAGCAGCGATGAAATGCTAGCCCAACCTTTTATAGAGTTCGTGCATCTAGAAGACCGAGAAATAACTATAGTTGAATTAGAAAAACTTAAAAATGGCAACCCGATTATTAACTTAGAAAACCGCTATCTTTGCCAAGATGGCACTTATAAATGGCTGTCGTGGACGGCATCGCCGTTTGCAGAAGAAGGTTTGATGTATGCAGTTGCTCGCGACGTTACATTTAGCAAGCAAGCTGAAGCTGAACTGCGCAAGAGCGAAGCCACCAACCGCGCTCTTTTAAATGCGATACCGGACATGATATTTCGCTGTCGGGCAGACGGCACTTTTGTAGACTTCAAACCTGCCAAAGATTTCGAGAATATCCTACCGAAAATAAGAGTAATCGGCCAAAAAGCACAAGACATATTGCCTGCTGCTTTTGCTGCAAAAATCTTGTCCGGCAATCAACTAACGATCGACACCGGCGAGATTCAAGTTGTAGAATATCAAATGCCAGTTAATGGTGAACTTTACGATTTTGAAGCGAGAATTGTCTTTTGCACGGATGACGAAATTATCGCGATAGTCCGCGACATCACTCAACGCAAACGCTCCGAGTCATTAGTCCACAGGCAAGCAGCAGCAATGGCCCAAGCTTCCGAAGGTATCGCCATAATCAGTGCGGGGGAAGAGGTGATTTATTGCAACGCAGCCCGACTAAAAATCTACGGTTACGACTCTCTCGAAGAAATCTTAGGTGAAAGTTGGAAAATATTCTACGAAGGTGCAGAACTGCAAAGGTTCGAGCAAGAAGTCATGCCGGCTTTAGTACAGAAAGGTTTTTACAGCACCGAAGCAGTAGGATGCCGCCGCGATCGATCGAAAGTCCCTATAGATGTCTCGCTGACAATGCTGCCCGGCGGGGAAACCATTTGCATTGTTCGTGATATTTCCCACAGAAAACAAACAGAAGCAGCACTGCGGGAAAGCCAGCGGTTCACTCAACAAATTGCTGGGGCAAGTCCTAATATGTTGTATGTTTACGACTTAATAGAACAAAAAAATATCTATGCAAACGATTCTATATACCACATTCTCGGCTATACAGTAGAGGAGATTCAGGCAATCGGGCCGTGGATGATGTCAACTTTAATGCACCCGGAAGATTCAATCAAAATACCTGATTATTTACAGCAAGTCGAAACGGGTACGGAAGGGGATATCTTTGAAATTGAATACCGAATCAGGCACAAGGATGGTTCTTGGCGCTGGATTGTGAGCCGAGATACTGTATTTGCGAAAACAGCAGACGGCAAGTTAAAACAAATTCTCGGCACGGGAACTGATATTACAGAAAGCAAGCAAGCAGAAGATGAAATCAAGCTGTTGCTGGCAGCAACTCAAGCAATTAGTCAGTCTGTCGATTTTCACAGCGCCCTCGTAGATATCCTGCGGTTGCTGTGCAATGCGATCGGCTGGAATTTTGCGGAAGCCTGGATACCGGCTGCTAACGGTACTTTTTTGGAACACAGCGAAACTTGGTACGCTAGCGATCGCGATTTAGATAGGTTCGGCTGCGAAAGTAAAAAAATTAGATTCGCCGCCGGAGTGGGGGTACCCGGACGGATTTGGTCAACCCGAAAAGTAGAATGGATTGAAGATATTTCTGTAGCCAAAAGTTATCTTTTTGCCCGATCGCAAATGGCGACAGCATTGGGATTAAAAAGTTGTTTCGGAGTGCCAATTTGCGCTAGCTCAAAGGTGCTGGCAGTTTTAGTCTTCTGCAAGCGCGATCGCTCGATTATGGAACCGCGTATAGTAGAGTTGGTCAAGGCAGTCGCGACTCAGTTGAGCGCTCATATTCAGCGCAAACAAGCCGAAGAAGAATTGCGCAAAAGTGAAGAACGCTGGCAGTTAGTTCTCAAAGGCAATCAAGACGGAATTTGGGATCTGAATCTTCAAACAAATGAAGCTTTTCGATCGGCTCGCTGGCAAGAAATTATCGGTTACACAGACGGCGAAATCGAGAGCAGCAACCGCGCATGGATGGATCGCATCCATCCAGACGATCGCTCGCGAGTGCAAGCAGCGATCCAAAATTATCTCGATCGCCAAACCCCCAATTACGCCGCCGAATACCGCTTGCAGTGCAAAGACGGCAGCTATAAGTGGGTGCTCGCCCGCGCTCAAGCAGTGTGGGACAAAGCCGGCAATCCCCTGCGGATGGTGGGTTCGATGACGGATATCAGCGATCGCAAAGCAGCAGAATTAGCATTACTGCGGGTCACTCAAGCCGTCGAAAGTACCAGCGACGCGATCGCGATCGCCGACTTAAAAGGGCGGTCTATTTACCACAATCAAGCCTTTATTCAGCGTTACGGCTACACAGTGGAAGAACTCAACGATCTTGCCGATATCACCGTGCTTTATGTCCGACCTAAAAGTTACAAACTAATCTATAAAAACCTTCGCAAAGGTCGCTCTTGGTCTGGCGAAGTTGCGCTGCAAACTAAGAGCGGCGAAGCTGTTACTGCTTTGGTGCGAGCCGACAGCATTCAAGATATAAATGGTCATTCAATTGGCTTAATGGGAGTTATTACAGACATCACAAAACGCAAAGAATCTGAAATGATTTTGCACCAGAGATTAAAGCGTGAACAGTTGGCAGTAGCTATGCTGGAACGCATTAGATATTCTCTCAATTTAGAAGAAATTCTCACCAAAAGTGTCGAAGAGGTGCGGCAATTTTTGCAAGTAGACCGCACTGTTATTTACCAATTCAATCCGGATTGGAGCGGGTTTATTGCTGTCGAGTCTGTTGCGGAAAATGTCCGACCAATTGTAGGAATGAAAATTTATGACCCCTGTTTTGGGAAAGCCTACGTTACTCTTTACCAAAACGGCAGAATTACAGCCACAGAAGATGTTTACAAGGCCGGCATGGCCGAGTGCCACTTGAGTTTGTTGACTCGGCTCGAGGTGAGAGCGAATATGGTAGTGCCAATTGTGCAAGGCAAAAACTTGTGGGGGCTATTAATTGCCCACCACTGCACAGGCCCGCGTCCCTGGCAGCAATTGGAGGCAGAGTGCCTGAAACAATTGGGGGTGCAGTTGGCGATCGCCATTCAGCAATCGACGCTATTTGAACAAGCACAAACCGAAATTGCCGATCGCAAGCTTGCAGAAGCCGCCCTGCAATTAGCTAAAGAAGCCGCGGAATCGGCTAACCGCGCTAAAAGCGACTTTCTCGCCAACATGAGCCACGAGTTGCGGACGCCTTTGAACGGGATTTTGGGATACATTCAACTGCTCAAACTGGATAAAAATTTTACCGCCGAGCAGCAAGAAAGTCTCAACAACATTCACCAGTGCGGCAACCACCTGCTGATGCTGATTAATGATGTTTTAGACCTCTCGAAAATCGAAGCTCGTAAAATGGAACTGTCACCGGCGAACGTGCATTTTCCCAGCTTTGTTAAAAGTATTGTTGATTTGTTCCAGATGCGATCCGATCAAAAAGGAATTGCCTTTAATTACGAGCAGGTTTCGGATCTGCCAGACGGCATTTTGGCTGACGAAAAAAGGTTGCGTCAAGTTTTGATTAATTTGCTCAGCAATGCCGTTAAGTTTACGGACAGCGGCGGCGTTACATTCAAAGTCGGTTATGCAGAAATTTCAGCCGAAAATTATCCTCAAATTAACTGCGAAAATTCGAGTTTAACAGCGGAAGTTGCCACTCAAACAATCAATTTGACCGCAAAGTTAGACGCGCAGCAAATGTCGCTCTCGCCGCTGGGAACAAAAGAAGCGTGCGAGGTGATAACAGTAGCAAATAGGGGCGATCGTGCCTCTACCGCTAAAATCCGCTTTCAAATCGAAGATACCGGGATTGGCATTGGGCAGAATAAATTAGAAGAAATATTTTTGCCTTTTCATCAAGTGGGCGATCGTAGCAATTTCGTCGAAGGTACCGGACTGGGACTTTCCATCAGCCAAAAATTAGTCAAAATGATGGGTAGCCAAATTCGCGTCCAAAGTACCTCCGGCAAAGGCAGCATATTTTGGTTGGATCTAGACTTGCCCGCACTCGCCCAGTCTTCTGAACTCCCCTCCACGCAAGAAAAACGCCGGCTTGTCGGTTTTAGCGGCCGCCAGCGGAAAGTGCTCGTCGTGGACGATCACGAAGTAAATCGCGCCATGCTACAGAGGCTGCTTTCTCGTTTGGGCTTTGAAATTGCAGAAGCTACAGACGGCAAAGACTGCATACACAAAGCACAGGAATTTTTACCGGATATAATTTTAATGGATTTGCTGATGCCCGTAATGGACGGTTGGGAAGCTACCAGGCGGCTGCGACAGTTGCCGGAATTAAAAGATGTGGTTATCCTTGCTTGGTCCGCTAACGTTTACGAGACTACCAGGAAACAGAGCATACTTGCAGGTTGCGATAATTTTCTCACCAAACCGATTCAAACTAAGGAGCTTTTAGAATTATTGCGCCTGCATTTGAGACTAGAATGGGTTTACGAAGAAGCAGGAGAAACCAAAAAGCGGAAAGCTCAAACTCCCACAGCATCATCTGAGATTGCTGCTGCTGACTCAACGATGGTGTCTCCTCCCTCAGAATCAGTCTTGGCATTGTTAAGATTGGCTGCAATGGGCGATATTGAAGCTATTCTGGAAGAAACTGCTAAACTCGAACATTCTGACCCGACATTAGTGCCTTTCGTTCATCACCTGCGCCAACTTGCTAAAGGATTTCAGCTCAAGCAAATTCGAGATTTTTTGAAGGAACATTTGTCCTAAAATTGACGGTAGCTAACAGACAACTCAAAATCAGTTAAATCTCGCGCCCAGAGTACCATTCTCAATCAGGGACTCTGGGCTCCCGCGAAGTGACAACTTAATTTGCTTGTGGGACCCGCACTCGCAGCCCGCTCCTAAAAGGGTTATCCCAAATAGAAGCATCTAGGAAGCAACCGGGTTTCTAGAGCCGCATAAAATCCCTTGAATCTGATTTAAATTCACAACCCAAAACTCTAAACTCAAAAATTTAAATGTTTCCCTTTAATATGAACGATAAGAATTCCGAAAGAAGCATCATACTAATTGTAGATGACAACCAAACAAATCTTGATGTACTTTTCGAGTTGTTAAGGAATTACGGGTTTAAAGTATTAGTGGCTCTCGACGGCGAAAGTGCGATCGAGCAAATTGAATACATCCATCCAGACTTAATTCTTTTGGATATCATGATGCCAGGAATTGATGGTTTTGAAACTTGCCTGCGTTTGAAAGCAGACCCGTCAACGCGAGACATTCCCATTATATTTATGAGCGCCCTTTCCGATACGCTTGATAAAGTAAAAGGCTTTCAAACAGGAGCCGTTGACTACATCACTAAGCCTTTCCAGCACGAAGAAGTGTTGAGCCGCATTCAAACTCACTTGACAATCCGCAGCTTGCAAAAAAAACTCGAAGAAAAAAACCTCGAACTTGCCCACCTCAATCAAAACTTAGAAAGACTTGTCGAACAAAAAACCAAGCAATTAATCGACCAGGAAAAAACAGCGATCATCGGACGTTTGACCCAGGGAATGGTACACAACCTCAAAAGTCCGCTGCAAGTGATCCAGACTAGCGTTGATTTGATTGAAACAAAAGCCACAAAAATTCAAGATGACTCTCTGTTTAATTATACGAAGTATATTTTTCAAGCTGTCGCAAAAATCAATCAGATCATGGATACTCTAATGATGAAAAGCAGAAAAGAGCAAAAGCAAGATTTGCACTCTGTGAATATCAACGATTTAGTGCAGCGAGAAGTTCAGCTACTGGAAGGCAACCTGTATTTTAAAAATAAGATTAGAAAAAAATATTTTTATGACGAAGAAATTGCCAGCATTCCATTAATATATTCCTATATATCTCAAGTATTTTATAATTTAATTAATAATGCAATGGATGCTATGTGGGAAAAGAAAAGCAGGGAACTAACTATCGTGACTCGGCAAGACGACTCGAACATATACATGGATATTGCAGATACGGGATGTGGCATATCATCAGAAGATTTGTCAAAAGTTTTTGACCCTTTTTACACATCCAAGCCACCTAAAGGCGAGGAAAAAACCGAAGGCGAACCGACAGGAACTGGCCTCGGGCTTTATACTTGTATTGAACTTTTAAAACCTTTTAACGGTGAAATTGCTATTAGCAGCAATGTCGGCCAAGGCAGCGTGTTTACAGTTGTGCTGCCCAAACCGCCGAAAACTTAATTGACTCAAATGAGTAAAATTGTGTCCGGTTAGACAACCGTCATTAAGTTCGTAATTAGGTTCATATTAAGGGCTGCAAGTCTTGGTTACTCCAGAAATAGAGGACTTGCATTGCTTAATACAAACAGGTGCTAATTGCGGGCAATTAACTGAACACTATCTCACAGCGTGTCCGTAAATTAACGCTAATTCTCGTAGGTTCGTAGTAATACCTGTTTGCAAAAATAATGTAACTTTAGGCAAGCTTCAAACCGCAATTTAAAATATAAAATCTAAAAAATAAAATGGTATAAAGAAGGAATGCAAGTCCTGATTTCTCCGCGCTCTTTTGCCTTGCCCCTTGCTATTCCCCTGCCAAAGGTTGTAAATTAAAGTTGTAAATTAAAGTTGTAAATTAAAACAGAGTGGAGTCGCAACATTGGTAAGAGTATAATTATGTTGGGTACTCGGTTTGGGGCGAGGCGGACAACTTGCAGCGGATAACTCAATTCTACAAATAAATCAGGGGGTCTGCTAGTACCCCGCGCACCCTCAAGCCTGCGCTTTAAGTTCCCCAATTAATGAGCTAGGTAACTGCATCCCCTGCTGAGATTTATTTATTACTAAAAAATAGCCAATGACATCTGTTTTTGAGTCAACTTTAACGCCTGCTTGCTTGAAAGTTCTTTTAGTAGAAGACTGTGCAGAAGATGCAGAACTCATTCAAGAACTGCTGTCTGAGCGCCCACAGGCACCATCAATTGATTTGGCCTATGTAGTTAGTCTCCGGGAAGCTATAGAAATTTTAAGCTGCGAGATTTTTGATGTAATTTTATTAGACCTTTCACTTCCTGATAGCCCAAAATTTAATACTCTTTTCCGGCTGCAAGATTGCGGTATAAATATTCCGATCGTCATTCTGACAGCCGCCGATGAGGAAGAACTGGCTGTCGAGTTAATTGCCGCAGGCGCCCAAGATTATCTGGTGAAAAGACAAGTAGACAGTCACCTGCTGGTGCGGACGCTCAGGTGCGCGATATCCCGCCAAAAACGGCAAGCAGAATGGCATAAAAGTCAAGAAAAATACCAGCAGGTTGTTCACAATATCAAAGAAGTAGTTTTTGAAACAAATACTGCTGGCAATTGGACTTTTCTCAATCCGGCTTGGACGGAAATTACCGGATTTACCGTTGATGAAAGCTTAGGAAACTCCTGTTTGAGTTACATTCATTCTGACGATCAATACCAATATTTAAATTCGTTTACAGGCCTGAACGAAAATCACAAAACATCCTGTTGCTATCAAATTCGATATCTTACCAAATATGGCGATATTCGCTGGGGGGAAGTGCAAGAATTTTTGATTTTTGGGTGGAACGGCGCGGCGCAAGGGACGACAGGAACTATCAACGATATTACGGATAAAATTTTAGCACTCTCAGAACTCGAAGCTAGTAAAAAGTTTTTGAATTATACGATCGATGCAGTTGCAGACCCAATTTTTGTCAAGGACGAACAGCACCGCTGGATACTGTTAAATAATGCTTTTTGCAAGCTAATCGGCAAGCAACGCGAGGAACTGCTGGGCAACTCGGATTACGACTTTTTCCCAAAACAAGAAGCTGAATTTTTTTGGCAGACTGACCAACAAGTTTTTAGGACGGGGAAAGAAAACGAGACCGAGGAAATATTTACGGACGCCAGCGGTGCAAAGCACATTCTGTCTACTAAAAAAACTGTCTTTGAAAATACCGACGGCAGTAAAATTCTCGTCGGGATAATTCGAGATATCACTCAGGAGAGGCGCAAACAATTAGCGCAGCAAGAAAGCGAAGCAAGACTGCGGCAACTTGTTGCCAATTTGCCGGGAATAATTTATCAATTTCGCCTCTCAACAGACGAAAAAAAAAGTTTTCCCTACATTTCTTCTGGCACCCGCAATTTATATGAATTGGCACCAGAAAAAATTCAGCAGAATCCCCAACTACTTTTTAGTTGTATTCATCCAGACGACCGCCAAAGATTTGAAGAATCTATTGCTGTTTCTGCGGCAAATATGCAGCCCTGGCAGCAGGAATGGCGCGCGATTGTGCCGTCGGGAAAAATTAAGTGGATGCAAGGGGTTTCGTCGAGACCGGAACGAGTTGATTGTCTGACTGAAATAGAGCAGGAAGGGGATATAGTTTGGGAAGGCATGGTGCTGGATATTACTAATTTAAAACAGGCAGAAGCAGCTTTGCGGGAGAGCGAAGCCAGATTTCGATCGCTCGTTGAGAATATCCCCGGCGCTATCTGCCGCAGCTTGTACGATGCTGAGTGGACGATGGTATTTATTAGCGATGAAATTGAGGTAATTAGTGGGTATCCTGCTGGGGATTTTATTGGCAACAACCGCTTGAGTTTTGCTAGCATCGTCCATGAGGCAGACAAGGAAATGGTCGATCGACAAGTCAGTGCAGCAGTAGAGTCGAAACAGCCGTACAATCTAGAATACCGGATTGTTCGCGCTGACGGCGCGGTGCGGTGGATGTCGGAAAGAGGTAGGCCAACTTACAATCTAGAAGGGTTGGTTGTGTGGATAGACAGAGCGATTTTTGACATTACCGATCGCAAACAAGCCGACCTGACTCTGTGCCTGGTAACTCAAGCTGTAGACAGCGCTAGTGATGCGATCGCGATCGCAGATTTGGACGGTTATTCCGTTTATCACAATCAAGCATTTATTCAGCGCTACGGCTATACAGTTGAAGAACTAAATAATGCCGGCGGCCCAGCAGTAATGTACCCCAAATCTCAAGATTTGAGAAAGTTATTTAGGGTGCTGCGGAAAGGTTTTTCCTGGGAAACTGAAATTGAAATCAAGAGTAAAAATGGCGATATTATAGAAACTTTTTTGCGAGCTAACTGCATTAAAGATAGCGCCAGTCAACCGATAGGAATGATAGCCATCATTGCCGACCTCACAGAAATAAAACGCACCGAATCGGCATTAAAACTCAGTCAAGAGCGATTGCAGTTGGCGGTTTCAGGCAGCTCTTTGGGGCTGTGGGATTGGAATATAGCTACTGGCGAAACTTATTTCGATTTTCATTGGAAATCAATGCTCGGTTACGCAGAAACAGAAGTTGAAAATAACTTCCAAGCTTGGGAAAGTTTGCTGCATCCCGAAGACCGAGGCAAGGTAATGGAATCTTTAAATTCCTATTTGGAAGGTAGCACTGAGATATATGAAGTTGAGTTTCGGATGCTCAACAAAACCGGAGATTGGCAGTGGATTATGGGGATGGGCAAGGTAGTAGAGTACGACGAATGGGGTGCGCCGTTGCGGATGGCTGGTACTCACAAAGATATCAGCGCCCGCGTTGCAGCAGAAGCGGAAAAAACGCAGTTGATCGCATCTCTGCAACAACTTGCCGACCAGTTGCAAGAAGCGCAAAAAATAGCCCGCATCGGCAATTGGAAATTGGATATGGAGGCAGGAATTATTACTTGGTCGGAAGAACTGTTTCGAGTTTACGGTCGAGAATTGCATCGGCCGCCGACAATGGAAGAACTTTTAGAGCAAATTCATCTCGATGACAAAGAAAGGTTTACACAAGTTGTGCAAAAGGCAGTGACTGAAGGGACAGCTTACGACATCGACCACCGCATCTATTTTCCATCTGGAGAAATCAGGCACGTTAATGGTAAAGGACAAGCTGTTAAAAATGAGTTTGGTCAGGTGGTGCGGCTGTTTGGCACGGCAATGGACATTACCGATCGCAAAAAAGCAGAAATTGCTTTGCAAGAAAGTGAACAGCGATTTCGAGCTGTATTTGAACAAGCGGCGATCGGCATTGTTAAAGTGTGGCCAGACGGTCAATTTTTGAATGCCAATCAAGGCTTTTGCAATATTGTCGGATACTCAGAATTGGAATTGAAAGCGCGAAATGTTGGGGATATTTCTCACCCGGAAGATGTAGCAGCCGATGTCGAGTCCCGCGACAGACTATTAGCTGGAGACAGCTTGAATTATTCAATTGAAAAACGCTTTGTTCGCAAAGACAGTTCATTTGTTTGGACTAATGTGAGTGTATCTTTAGTGCGAGATGGGTTGGGGAAACCGAGCTACTTAATTGGTGTTATTGAAGATATTAGTCCTCGCAAACTTGCCGAAGCTATCTTGCGCCAGCAATTAAAGCGAGAACGCTTGGTAGTAGGGATGCTGGAACGCATTCGCTCTTCTCTCAATTTAGAAGAAATTTTGACAAAAACTGTTGCTGAAGTACGGCATTTTTTGCAAACAGACAGGACAGTTATTTATCGCTTTAATCCCGATTGGAGCGGTTTTATAACTGTCGAGTCGGTAGGCCAAAATTGGCAGTCGATTCAGGGAATAACTATTAAAGATTCCTGCTTGGAAGACAGCTATGCTTCTGCTTACGAACACGGTCGCGCTGTAGCTGTGGATGATATTTACAAAGCTGGTCTTTCCGAGTGCTACATTAATTTATTAAGTCAATTTCAGGTGCGAGCTAATTTGGTAGTGCCGATTTTGCAAGGCGAGAAGTTGTGGGGGTTATTGATTGCCCACGAGTGCGCGGGCCGCCGCCGCTGGCTGGAAATTGAGGTCGAG
The DNA here is from genome assembly GCF_036704615.1 of Microcoleus sp. K4-B3. NCBI lineage: Bacteria > Bacillati > Cyanobacteriota > Cyanophyceae > Oscillatoriales > Microcoleaceae > Microcoleus > Microcoleus sp. K4-B3. The sequence goes on along the minus strand of NZ_JAUBSF010000065.1, from coordinate 16,716 downwards.
TGTCTCAAACAAATTAGCGTGCAGTTGGCGATCGCGATCCAGCAATCGATGCTGTTTGAGCAAGCACAAATTGAAATTGCCGATCGCAAACAAGCCGAGTCAGCTTTGCAGGAGTCGGAAGCGCGAGAACGTTCAAAAGCGCTAGAGTTAGAAGCAGCTATTAAGAAACTCAGAACCACTCAAGCTCAGCTCGTTCAAAATGAAAAAATGGTGAGTTTGGGTCAGTTAGTTGCTGGTGTTGCTCACGAAATTAATAACCCCGTTAGCTTTATTCACGGTAATCTCAGTCCGGCTCGTAATTACACTTTAGATTTGCTGGAATTGATTAAAGTTTACCAGAATTACTGTCCTAATCCTCCAGCCCAAGTCTTGGATAAAATTGATGAAATAGACTTGGATTATATTGCTGAGGATTCCTCGAAATTGTTTAATTCGATGCAAGTAGGAACAGAGCGAATTGTCGAGATCGTAAAATCCTTGCGCAACTTTTCCCGCTTGGACGAGTCCGCTGGGAAGTCGGTCAACATTCACGAGGGAATTGATAGCACTTTAATGATTTTGCAAAATCGGTTAAAATCTCACAGCAGCCATCCGGGGATTCAGATAGTTAAAAATTACCAACTATTGCCGCAAATTGAATGTTTTCCCGGCGAGTTGAATCAGGTATTTATGAATATTTTGATTAATGCGATCGATGCTTTGGAAGAACGGGACAAGCAGCGTCCGATCGAGGAGTGCGATCGACATCCCAGCACGATCGCTATTCGCAGTTATCAGGCTGCTGAGGGCTTCGTAGCGGTATCTATTGCCGACAACGGGCTGGGGATACCGGACTCGGTGCGATCGAGGCTGTTTGACCCGTTTTTCACGACTAAACCAGTGGGCAAGGGAACGGGTTTGGGACTGTCGATTTCTCACTCGATTATAGTCGATCGGCACGGCGGCCGATTGAGCTGTATTTCGGCACTAGGAGAGGGAGCGGAGTTTTTGATTGAAATTCCAGTGCGGCCGAATTTAACTGGTACGAGATCGAAGAAAGGGGGAATAAATTAGGAATTGGTAATTGAAAATTGGGCAGCAGTAATGAGTAATATCAAACACGGTAACATTGGAATTATAATCTGCAAGCGAGCATTCCGCTCGCTCCGGCTCACTAGATCGCGTCCCGCTTGCACCGCACTCGGAAAATTCTTATTCCGATGCACAGGTCAACGATATAAGTTATGAGTTGTGAGTTGTGAGGGAAAAATTAAACACGATATTACTAATTACCAATTACCAATTACTAATTAGCAATTACCTTCAACTTTTACATAAAAATCGGGGAAGATTCCCAGTTATTTCTGGCGTGACAAATGCGATTTTTGCCTTCGGTTTTGGCTTGATAAAGGGCGCTGTCAGCGCTGCGAATTAGGGTGTCGGGAGATTCCTGGGCAGAAGGAATCGCCGTAGCACTGCCGCAACTGAGGGTAACGTAGGGGCCGATCGGCGATCGCGCGTGGGGCAGTTTCAAGCTGGCGATGCCGTCGCAAATTTTCCGGGCGACAATGTTTGCCTCTTCGGCGCTAGTGTTGGGCAGCACTACGGCAAATTCTTCGCCACCGTAGCGGGCGACCAAATCCCCAGCCCGGTTGGTGGCCCTGGCGATCGCCCCGGCAACTTGGTGCAAACAATCGTCCCCGCCGAGGTGCCCATAAAATTCGTTGTAAAGTTTAAAAAAATCGAGGTCAAACATAATTAAAGACAGCGGCAGTTCCTCTCTTGTCAATCTGCGCCACTCTAATCTCAAAACGCGATCGAACTGGCGACGATTGGCAATGCCAGTCAGTCCGTCAGTAGTTGCCAGTTGCTGCAATTTTTGATTTGCTATTGCTAGCTGGCGGTAAAGTTGAGATTGTTCGATCGCGATCGCCATTTGATTTGCCAAGTGCTGTAAAAAATCTATTTCCCACTGCTGCCATTCCCTGACACCGCTGCAATTGTATGCTGTCAGCATTCCCCACAAACTATTGCCATTTTCTGCAATCGAAACCGCCGCACTTGAACCCTTCGCCTGCGGTTTGCCGCTCGCCGGCAGGCAGATATAATTTTCGGCTGCATCTTGATTTTTTTCGGCTTCCAAAGCAGTGCTTTCTTGTGTTTTGTTTACCGTTTCCCAGTCGCCAGATTGCCAAATTGGAACGCTGACAACTGCTGTCATTTCACAATCTGTCAGCAATTCTTTGCAACTGCCAGCCAAGTCGGCAGCGCTGACATCTGCTATTGCTTGTACAGACTGGGATTCGACCAAAACAAAGCATGACACCGCCAAAGCAGCACTAATATTTTGGTTTTCAATATAACCGAATGGCAAACCGTCACCTGCGACGATCGCACCTTTTTCCTCTTCCCCGTCGAGTTGAGACGACCAATCCTGGCAACGATAAATTAAAACGCGGTCTGTGTTGAGAAATTGGCGCACTTCTGCGACGGTACTTTGGAGAATGCTTGCCGCGTCTATTGAGGATCGAATATGTTCGATCATTTTGCCCAACAGCCGCTCTCGGAGAGCCTGCTGCCGCAATTGTTCTTCGATTTTCTGGCGTTCGATCGCGTAATGGATTGCCCGCACCAGCATTTCTCTGTGAAATTTTCCCTTTACCAAACAATCTTGAGCGCCCCACCGCAATACCGACAGCGCCGTATTTTCATCGTTGATATCTGTCACCACCACAATTGGCACTGTGGGCCATCGCGCTTTCAAAACTGCGATCGCCTCGCATCCTCCCAAGCAGTCTGACACTGACAAATCTAATAGTACGGCGTCAAACTTTTCTAGTTCCAGACACCCGACTCCTATCTCCAGAGACTTAACCGTTTGGAGAAGAAATAGAGACTGGCTGAATGACCCTAAAAGGTCTTCGATCATGGTCGGAGCTGCGAGGTCATCCTCAACCAACAAAATTTTCAGACATTTGTTACGTGTTAACACAACTATAGCGTTCGGAGCGGGTCTAAGGAAACTTGTGAGTTTTGATAGCGATACTTGCGATCGGGCTAATATGTCGGTTTATTACATTTACTCTACACTCAAACTATCGATTTAGCCCTCAATTAAAGCTTACATATCCGGCGGGAGTGAAACGATTTCAAACCAATACTTACATAAAGTCTTCATTACTTCAAGCAATCCTTCAAAAGTGACTGGTTTGGATATGAAAGAATTTGCCCCCAAGCGATAGCAAAGCAAGATATCTCCCCTGCGGTGCGAAGTTGTGAGGATTACAACCGGAATTTGTTGCAAATGGGGGTCAGATCTAATCGAATTTAGTGTTTCTAGCCCGTCAAGCCTCGGCATATTCAGATCCAAAAGTATCAGGTCTGCCTGGTGCCAATTGCTGCTACCAACATATTGACCGCGACGGTACAAGTAGTCTAGCACTTGTTCTCCATTTTCCACAAATTCGCTCTTAATTGCTAAGCGAACTTCTCGAAGTGCTTCCTTCACCAAAAAGCGCGTGTCCTCGTCATCGTTTGCTATTAAAAGAGTAAAATTTTTCTTTTGATAACTCACGGCTTTGCCTCACTACGAATGGCTTTTGTGAGGTGGCGGGACTTTGAGCCGTGTCCGATCGCCTGCAAAGCATCCGTTGCCATCATCCGGCAAATCTGACTGAGAACACTGAATTTGTGTTGCAGCAATTTACGGTTTTCGTGGATTTGCAAAGGTTTGCGAATCATGCTGGTTTGACTTGGCAGTCTGTCCCAGTACCGGCTACCTGCAAAGAAATCACAAATCCTTGTCCGCGAACTACTAGGGAAACTACTGCATCTCAAAGCAAGATGCTCTGGATACAATTGAAAAAAACTGACAATTCTTGCGCGCACCGCTGATTTATAAGTTGTAATAGGATAGAGCTAATAGATTTATCCTGATAGATTTTTGGCTCGATGTCATCAGTGAATCTGCTACACTTAATGACCATTTGTGTAAAGAAAACATAAAGCTATTTAAAGCTTAAGTAAAGAACGGCTGACTGCTGCAGGCGGACGGGTGACTTCACTTTGGTATAGGAATAGAAAAATAAAAAGTTGAACCTCGATTGGGTTCTGATTCTACCCAAAGGCGGCCGCCATGCCGATCGACAATTCTTTGACAAATCGCTAAACCGATACCAGTTCCTGAATACTGTTTTTGGGTGTGCAAGCGCTGAAAAATTTGAAAAATTCGCCGATGGTACTGTTCGGCAATCCCAATACCGTTGTCCTGCACTGAAAAAACCCAGCTATCCCCCTGAGGCCAAGCGCTGACGCGCACCATCGGCGCCTCGCTGCTGCGGTACTTAATGGCGTTGCCAATTAAATTTTGAAACAGTTGCAGCAGTTGAAAACTGTCACCTCTTACCCTTGGTAAATCGCCCTTAGTAACAAAAGCTTGATTTTGGCGGATGGCTAACTGCAAATTAGCGCAAGCATCCTCAAAAACCAGATTGCAATCTATCACATCAAAAGGTTTCTCACTGCGACCGACCCGCGAATATTCCAGCAAGTCATCAATCAGCGCCTGCATCCGCCCGCAAGAATTAACAATATTGCGGAGAAATTTATTTCCTTGGGCATCAAGTTGGTTGTGACAGCGGTTTTCTAATAGTTGAGCGTAGCCCGCAATCGTGCTCAAAGGCGCTTGCAAATCGTGAGAAGCCACGTAGGCAAACTGTTCGAGTTCGGCATTAGAACGAGTTAATTCTTGAGCGTAGCGGGTTTGAGTGTCTAAACTCGCTTGCAGCAGTTCTTGTACCAGCTTGCGCTGGGAAATATCCTCGATCGCACAAATCAAATACTGCGGCGTCCCTTTGACATCGCGGATTGCCGAAACAGTAACATTCGCCCAGCGCACTGCCTCATCTTTGCAGATCAAACGCTTTTCCAGAGAAAAAGTTTTAATTTTCCCTGCTAACAGCGAACGCACATATTCTCTGTCAGCTTCGATGTCATCCGGGTGAGTAATTGCCTGCCAATTTTGCTGCAACAATTCCGATTCTGCATAGCGAACAATTTGGCAAAAACCGGGGTTTACCCGCATAAATTGACCGCAAAGGGCGGTTTTAGCTATGCCGACCGCAGCTTGCTCGAATATCGCGCGGAAGCGTTCTTCGCTTTCTCGCAGGGCAATTTCTGCTAGTTTGCGATCTGTGATATTGCGAAATGTTACTGCCACACCATCGTTTAATTTGACCGCAACAATGTGCAGCCAAGCACTTGTATCTCGATCGTGTTCGTAATAAAATTCTTGGTCTACAGTTGCTCCTGTTTCTACTACAGAAACATACAAATCAAATAACCCATTTTTGCGAAGTTCGGAAATTTCAGCCAACAAATTCTTGCCAACTATCTCATTAAATGGCATACCGGAAATTTTTTCGGCGGCAGGGTTGATCAACAGCCACTGGAAATCCACAATATTTCCCTCACTGTTGCGGATGGCAGAATAAGCCACCATACCGTCTAAGGAACTATTTAATATGCTAGCAAGCAGCGACTGCGACTGTTGCAGTTGAGAATTTTGCTCTTTTAATTGCTGTTGCAGTTTTTGCAAGCAGATTTGCTTGTCGATGCGCGCTAAAACTTCTTCTACTTGAAATGGTTTGGCAATATAGTCGGCACCGCCAACTCGAAAAGCTTGTAATTTATCATTAATGTCATCTAATACGCTTAAAAAAATTACTGGAATTTGTTCGGTTTCCGCTGTCGCTTTCAGTCTCCGACAAACTTCATAACCGTTCATTTCTGGCATTCTAATGTCGAGCAAAATTAAATCGGGGCAATGGGCGATCGCAACATTCAACGCCAGTTGACCGCAAATAGCTCGGTAAACTTGATACCCTTGGGCTGTTAGCAGCTTGGATAAGAACCGCAGATTGCTCGGTTGGTCATCAACCACCAATACTTTAATTTGGCTATTATCCATTTATTTTAAACTCGATTGAGTTAAATCCATTATCTTGTCGAGTCGGTAATCGGTAAGTAAATCTTTTAAAGCATGAGCTAAAGTTGGATGACTTTCCCAGATGCGATCGACAATTTGAATCGCCAGCTCTTCATTAACATCATTAGCTGCATCGTAGAGTTCCTGCACCCAACTTTGAGGCATCTGGGCCAGCAGCCCTCCGAAAAATGAATCGGGTTTGTCGCTCACAAAATAACGCCCTAAAGCCCCGACTGGTAGCCCGGGCAACTCTTGATAAATATAGCGCACTCCCAAGTAGCAAGCCATCTTATCAAAAAGGATTTGTTCTTGAAAAGGTTTGCGCACAAAATCGTCGCAACCTGCGGCGATAATTTCGCCTTTTTTTTCCTCAAAAGTGCTAGCAGTCAGAGCAATAATTACAGTTCGCCGCTGAGTTTGTTTTTCTTTAGCTCTAATTTGTCTGACAGCTTCAAAACCGTCCATTACTGGCATTCGTGTATCCAGCCAAATTAAATGAGGCTGCCAACTTTCCCAAATTTCAACAGCTTGGCGACCGTTTTCCGCTTCTCGGACTTCAAAACCAATTGGTTGCAGCATTTTAATCAGCAGCAGCCGATTTTCTTGATTGTCGTCAATTGCTAAAATCCGATAAATCGGTTGATCTGCTTCTAATCCGATCGCCCGCTGCAATGTCGCGACTGTTATTTCAGACGAAGTAGTGGGCAATACTCGGATATTAAATTTAAAACTCGTTCCCTTACCTAAAACACTTTTGAACCCAATATCTCCGCCCATTATCTGCACATATTTTTTAGTAATTGTCAAACCCAATCCCGTACCGTCAGCCGCATTTCTACCTGCTTCAGTTTGCACGAAAGCATCAAATAAAGTGTCAATCTCTGCTGCTGGTATGCCAACTCCGGTATCTTCAACTTCAAACAAAATTAAAACTTCTTCGCCCGAGGTAGAGTTAGAATAAATTTCCGCTTCGGTTAGCTGCTGCTTGCTTTCCACGCTCACGCGCAGCCAAATACAACCGCCATCGAGAGTGAATTTTATGGCATTTCCCAACAGGTTAATCAAGCATATGCGCAGCTTTTTTTCGTCAGTTTTTATATATTGGGGAACATTCGCCTGCACGAAAAATTTTAGTTGCAAATTCTTAGTTTCAGCTTGAATTTGAAACATCTCTTCGAGAGTTTCGAGAAGTTGATAAAGATCGAAGCTGCGTTCATCTAAGCCAATTATCCCTGCTTCTATTTTCGACAAGTCTAAAACATCGTTAATTAGTTCCAGCAAATGTTGACCGCTGCGGTTAATAATTCGGAGATTTTCGAGATTTTCGTGGCCCAGGAAAGAGTCGCGGCTCATGACTTGGGTAAAACCCAGGATGGCGTTTAAGGGAGTCCGCAATTCGTGGCTCATGTTGGCAACGAATTGACTTTTTGCGAGCGATGCAGCGGCCGCGGCTTCTTCGGCTTTTTTGCGTTCTATTATTTCTTGTTGCAGTTCGGTATTGCGATCTAGCAATTGTTTTTTCAGTCTTTGGATAGTTAGTTGGTTTTCGATTCTCGCTAAAACTTCGGCTACATGAAAGGGTTTTGTGATATAGTCAACACCTCCAACTTTAAAGGCGGTTACTTTGTCCAATACTTCATCTAAAGCGCTGATAAAAATAACGGGAATTTCTGATGTTTTCGGATCGGCTTTGAGCTGCGTGCAGACTTGGTAGCCGTCTATTTCGGGCATTTTGATGTCGAGCAAAATCAAATCTGGAGAACCAGATCGCGCTGCTCTGATTGCCATTTTGCCGTTAATTACGCCCCGGACTTTGTAGCCCCGATCAGACAGCGTTGCTGATAAAACTTGCAAATTTTCTGGAGTGTCGTCAACAATTAATATGTTGCCTTTATTTTCTTCTGTTTGATTGCGGGTCATCGATGCTATTTTTTGTTAAATTGAAAATTGTTGAAATTATGAAAACTGGTTAAATCGTCATTATAGCACTCCCTCGTGCATCAACTACTTTTCTATTTACAGAACTTATAACATTATAGATTTTAAATTTTAGATTTTAGAATTGGCAATCCCTGATGATTACCAGGGTTGGGAGCTTGGCTACAGGTAAATTAGCCGATCGCCCGCGGGCGAGTTTACAAATAGTCGCTCCACCTAAATCATCAATAATCCTGAACCTGCCCCTCTCCCTTCTTCCTTCTTCCTTCTTCCTTCAAAAATTTCTAAACTCCTCAATCAAATCGATAATCCGATCGCACCGGAAGTTCTTCACCAAATCGGCGATCGCCCTGCTGAAATCAGCATGAATCGGAGGAATCAACAACAGCAGCCGAAAAATCTCCTCGTTATCAACCGCATCCGCCGCCGCGTACAATTCATCAACCCATTCAGCAGGCATAGCTTCAAAAAATGAAGCATTGAGCGTAAAAGGAAAATTAGCCGTTTCAGTTACCCTGGAAACCTCACCGGACGCCACAGCATCTGAACTTGGCGAAGCTTCTCGATCGTAAACATAGCTGACTCCCAGATACTTAGCCATCTTTTCCAGAATCACTTGCTCTCGAAAAGGCTTCGCTACAAAATCATCGCAACCAGCAGACAAAATCAGCGATCGCTCCTCATCAAAAGCACTTGCCGTCAGAGCAATAATCACCGTTGCTTGACCTTTCAAATGCGCTTTAATCTGTTTAGTAGCTTCATAGCCGTCCATCACCGGCATCCGCATATCCATCCAAATCAAATGAGGTTCCCAACTCGACCACATTTCCACAGCTTGAACGCCATTTTCAGCCTCCTGCACAGCAAAGCCGAGGGATGTCAGCATTCTGACCAACAGCAAGCGGCTTTCCAGGCGATCGTCAACAGCTAAAATGCGGTATTCCGGCTGTCCGGGTTTGAGACTCACAACGCGACGAGCTGTTTGAGCCACCTGAATTTCCACTGGATTAGGGAGGGAAACTTTAACATCAAATCTAAAAATGCTGCCGCGACCGACGCTGCTTGTTACCGTTATTTTTCCTCCCATTAACTCCAGGAACTGTTTGCTAATCGGCAAGCCTAAACCAGTTCCTTCTTGAGCTTTTCTCCCGCTTTCTGTTTGCGCAAAAGGTTTAAACAAATTGTCCATTTCTGCCACAGAAATTCCCCATCCCGTATCTTCAACTTCAAATAGCAAACAGCAATTGTTAATTATAGGCCTCTCTTCATGATTTTTATTTCCCAACAGCTCATGTTTTATTCTTAGATTAACACCACCTTCCGCAGTAAACTTAATAGCATTTCCCACTACATTAATCAATACTTGGCGCAACTTGCTTTCGTCTGTTTCTACGTATTGAGGTAAGTCGGGCGTGGAATCAAAAATTAACTGTAACCCTTTTTTGTCGGCTTGCAGCTTCAGCATATCTTCAGTATTTTTTAGCATTTTATGCAAGTCGAAAGTGCTATTATTAACTGTCACGATCCCGACTTCAATTTTTGACATTTGCAGAATATTGTTAATCAGCTCGAGCAAGTGTTCCCCGCTGCGGCTAATAATTCCTAAGTATTGCTGTTGGTCGGCACCGAGGGCTGCGTCGCGCGCCAGCAGTTGGCTAAAACCGAGAATTGCGTTGAGGGGAGTTCGCAATTCGTGGCTCATATTCGAGAGGAATTCACTTTTCGCCCTGTTGGCTCTGTCGGCTTCTTCTTTGGCTTTTTGCAGGGCTATTCCTGCTTGTTTCCGCTCGGTAATATCGCTAGCTGTGCCAGTTGTGCTAGTGATGTTTCCTTCAGCGTCCATGCGGGCGATCGCCTTGGTATTTACATCAATCTGTCTGCCGTCTTTTCCTAATACTATATTTTCGTACTGAAACACAGTTTTTCCCGTCAGCAAGCGCTTCTGGAGTTCCCATTTCCAGTCTATTTCTCCTGGCGCTAAGAAATCGCTAAAAGAACAGCCGAGCATTTCTTCAGGCTCGTAACCGTAGATTTGTTTAACTGCTTGGTTCACAAAAGTAATGTGCCCTTCAGCATTGCAAGACCAGATAATATCTTGGGAAGTTTCAACTAAATGACGGTATTTTTCTTCGCTCTCTGCTAGGGCTATTTCTGCCAGCTTGCGTGGGGTAATGTCCATCAAAGTTGTGAATAGTTTTGTCGCTTGCCCTTGTTGGTTGACAACTACTTCTCCTCTGGCTTCGATGTAGCGGATGAAGCCGGCTTCACTTATTTGTGACGGGCAATTATCCGCAGCAATTTTCGGTTCCGGTCTCAGTATTCGATATTCCAAGCTGTAGGATTGCCCGCTAGCAATAGCAGTGTCGATCGTTGTTTGCCACTTTTGTCGATCGTCCGGATGCACATATTGCGAAAACTCAGTTAGTGTTGGCGCAGCCTGGGTTGAATCGAGTCCGAAGATCCGAGATAACTCTTCCGACCAAGTAGTTGTGTTGGCCGAGAAATCGCATTCCCAATTACCGACACGGGCGATTCTTTGCGCTGCTGCTAAAGAAGCTGCTACAGCTCGGAGTTTTTCTTCGGCTAATTTGCGATCGCTAATATCTTGAATCACAGAAATCACGCAGGTTTCGCCATGAATGTCAATGATTTCTGCTGACAGCAGGCCAGTTCTGAGTGCCCCACTTTTAGTGCGCAAATCAAATTCGTAGTTGCGAAAAAATTTTTTGTATTCTAACATTTTAAACAGCTCGGCACGGGCTTGTATACTTTCCCAAAGATTCAAATCAAGCGCCGTGCGATCGATAATTTCTGCAGCCGAATAACCGATTGTCTGGCAAAATGCCTCATTAATTTCTAAATAACGACCGTCTTTAAGTCTGGTAATACTAATGGGGTTTGGAGAAGAACGAAAAGCTTTAGCAAACTTTTCTTCAGACAAGCGCATTTGTGCAGTCCGCTCCTCGACTAAAGTTTCCAATTCTTGATTCAGCTTTTGGAGTTGAGCGTTTTGTTCCGCTAATTGTTTCTCCATAAAATAGCTGTTGACTGCTTCTTTCACCGTCAATTTTAAATCTTCTGACTGCCAAGGCTTCGATATGTAGCGGTACAATTTAGCATATTTAATAGTATTCGCCACTGCTTCGATGTCTGCTTGCCCCGTCAGCATAATTTTGATAGTTTTTGGCGAAATTATGTGAATTTGCTTCAGCAATTCGTCTCCTTTGATATGGGGCATCAGATAGTCGGAAATCACTGCCACGATTTCGCAGTTCTCTGCCAGCAATTCCTCAATTAACTCTAAAGCATCTTCGCCGCCTTCAGCGGTTTCTAATAAATGTTCTTCTCCCAGAGCTTTTTTTAACTCCATTTTCAAACTTTCAAGAATTATCGGTTCGTCATCCACGCAAATAATCACAGGTTTATTGTTCATATTTTTGCCAAACCAGATTTTATAGTTTCTACTAATTCTTTGCGATCCCACGGCTTGTACAAACAGCGGTGCAAGTTTGCTTGCTCTTTCACCCGTGCTATTGCTACTTCGTCGGCTTGCCCGGTCAGCATGACTTTCACAATCTTGGGATATTTTTGGTGAACCATAATCAAAAATTCATCTCCTTTAATACCTGGCATTAACCAGTCAGATACTATGACCAAAATATCACTTTCATCTTCTTCTTGAATTTCTTCTAGAATTTCCAAAGCTTCATCTGCATTTTCTGCTACTTCATAGAGGTAAGCATCCCCAAATTCTTTTTTAAGCTGAATTTTTAAACTGTTTAAGACTACAACTTCATCATCAACGCACAAAATTACTGGTTTTGGCATAAAATTTTACTTGTCTTTAACTTTAAAACTTGGGTATTTCCCCATTTCTTTAATTGCTATCCGGGATTCCGATGGGCAAGGATATAGTAAATTTTGTTTTACCTGGCACGCTTTCTACTTGCAGTTCACCTTGGTGTTTTTCCAGGATTTTCTGAACTATATCCAATCCCAAACCGCTGCCTTCTCCCGGAGGTTTGGTCGTGAAAAAAGGCTCAAAAATTCTCGGCATAATCTCTGGGGGAATGCCTTGACCACTGTCGGTAATACTGACTAATATTACGTTATCTTGGTGTTTGACATCAATTTTCAACACTCCTTTGTTGCCCATCGCTTGTAAAGCATTGTGAAGCAAATTTGTCCAAACTTGATTTAGTTCATCAGGATAGCATAGCACATAGGGTAAATCAGTACCATAGTTTCTGACTACTTCCACACCGTGTTTGATTTGGTAGTGGTAAAGCGTTAAAACAGTCTCAATACCGTCGGTAATGTTAGCGATTGTTTTGGAACCTGACTGGTCGTAACGAGAGTAGCTTTTCAAAGCAAAAACAATTTTAGCTGCCCTATCTGTCGCAGTAGCAATATTTTTAGTGCTTTTTTGTACCGTAGCGAATTGGTAGGCGGTTTGTAAAAAATTTGGACTTTGGGTGTCTTTCAAGAAAGGTAAAAAAGTTTCTAAATTGCATATGCCAATATCTAATAATGTACAAGCAAGGCTGTCGGCGTTCTCAATTTTTTCTGCTTCTAATTGCCGCTGCAAAAGTTTTTTCAACTGACGTTTCTCTTTACTAGATAAGTTGTCTGTTTCTTGACTTGACTTGTGCAGCAGCGCAAAAAAATCCTGCTGCCTTTCCGGGGATAGTTGCTGGAAAAATATCGGCAACTGCTGCAATTGTTCCGCCCAGAAGTCGGCAATGTTCTGCACCGAGGAGCGAATCGCCCCTAAAGGAGAATTGATTTCGTGAGCAACTCCGGCAATTAACTGTCCGAGGGCCGCCATTTTTTCTGATTGAATCAGTTCTTTTTGAGTGCGCTTCAGTTCTTCCAAGGTATGAGATAATTCTGCATTTTTTTGGCACAGCGCTGACTCGGCTATTTTGCGATCGCTGATGTTACGGGCAACCCAAATCACTGCATTTTTTGAGAACAGAGAAATGCAGGCAGAAAACCAAATTTCCCGGTCGCCAACTGTTAAGCTGTAGTCGAAATTGAGCGTTTGTTGGGTATCTAACACTTGCTGAACTAACATCCACCAATTATCCGGGTTGTTGTCGTCAAAAAAATGTTCGATTGTTAGGCTGACTATATCGCAATCAGGCTCTAATAACGCCGCCGTATTGGTCGGTAAAACTTCTATGTTGCCCTGATTTTCTAGCACGAGAACTATGTCCGTCATTGCTTCAAAAACGGCGCGAACTTTGCTTTCAGAAAAGTGCAATTTTTTTTCGAGCAATTGGCGATCGCTAATTTCTTGCTGCAATTCTTCGTTGCTGGCTGCTAGTTGAACCGTGCGGTCTTGAACTCGCTGTTCGAGTTCGGTGTTGAGGCGGCGGACTTCAGCTTCAGCGGTGGCGCGGTCTTCTATTTCCTTTTTTAACTGGCTGTTAGCGTTAACTAATTCTAAAGTTTGCTGTTGAGTTTCTTTTTCTAAACTTTTATTTAAAAGCCTCAACTGTTCCTCTACTTCGGTTCTCCGAAGTGCTTCTTTTTGCAATTGTTCGTTCACTTTGTTTAACTCCTGGATCTGTTCGGCAACTGTTTCCTGCAAAAGCTCGACATTCGCTTGCATTTCTACCGGATCTAAGGCGTGCAGCAGGGTACTTTGGCTCACGATTCCGGCTAAATATCCTCCCTCGTCCACCACCACCAAGCGCCGGATGCCGTGCTGCTGCATGAACTGGTGAGCCTGCCACAATGTGGCTTTTACCGGCAGCGGTATCAGGGGAAAACTCATGGCGGCGGCGGCAGGAGTGCCGGCGAAATCGAGTCCAGAAACTTGGAATTTAACAATGTCGCTTTCTGTAATTATGCCCACAGGTTTCTGATGTTTGTTGTCGCTGTCAGTGCAAATGACTATGCAGCTTTGGCGCTGGGTTGTCATCTGTTTTGCGACTTCTAAAACAGAGGTGCTCGTTGAAGTAACTATTACTTCTGTGGTCATAATTTCTTCTGCGCGCCACATTTTCAGCAAGTCGCCCGGTTTCAGGGTTTGACGGATGCTTTCGCAGGTGATGGCGCCTAGCAAGTTTCCGCGTTCGTCTGTGAGGGGCAAGTGACGGATTCTTTTCGATCGCAATATGCTCAATACCCTGAAGATATTCCCCGCTTTATCGAGGTTCAGGGCGATCGGATTTTCAGTCATTACCTCAGAAATTACCCCCCCTGCTACCGAAATACCGCTAGCAGTTATTTTCACAACATCGCGCTCTGTAAAAATTCCGAGCAGTTGCTGATCTTGAGCGATTAAAATGCAACTAGCGCTCGCCTCAGTCATGGCAGCGATCGCGACTTTCACAGGTGTGTCTGGAGGCAGCACCGGCGGTTTGGGGTCGATCGCCTGTTCTAGCAAGCTTTGAGTATCAGAAGCTGTGGTTGACATGGGCAAATCAAGGGGGATAGATGTAAGCGGAACCGGTAATTAATACCATTTTAGATTCCAGATTTTACAGTGGCGGCACGCTGACCGCAATCGAGGTTTGACATCCGTCTAGAGTCGCCTTTTTAGTCGCGCATCGGTATGATTTTTAGTGCGATAGCGCTCAACGGCGATCTGGATTGACACGGTAAAGGTCGTTTGACCTATAACTGACGCTACTTCTATTTTAACCGAATGTTTTTCCACAAATTTTTTAACAATATCCAGTCCCAACCTGCTGCCTTCGTTGGCGTTTTTTGTCATAAAGAACGGCTCCAAAATTCGCGGCAAAATCTCCGGGAAAATTCCCTCGCGGCTATCAGTGACGTTGACGAGCAGCATCTAATTTTCTACTATTACCCCTACTGTTTAAACTTTGCAATTGTTCATTGCCTGAATAACATTGTAAATCAGATTTGTCCAAAATTGATTTAGTGCGCCTGAATAGCACAGCAATTCAGAGAGTTGATTTTTATAATTTTAGGCAATGTATTTTCCGTATTTGAGTTAGTTTTAATAGAGAATATAGTTTTAAGACGGTCATTAATACTGGCAATTATCTTTTATTCCGTACAGCTATAAGGCAATAGTCCGGACAGTTTTTATATGGCCCAATGGCTTATGCTCGCTTGACTTTCAGCCGCTGTGGATAATTAAATCAATGTCAGCTCCACCCCTGACTTACATTTAATTCGACTTTTTTATGCTCCTTGCCCCGCGTAAGCTTGTAGTATCGTTCCCAAAACTGTCCGGAGTATTGATAAGGAAGATATTTAAACAAAGCAAAAACTACTTGTGCTGCTCTGTCTGTAGCAGTTGCAGCAGATGCTTTTCTTGGCAAGGTGTGGATAAAGTGCAGGGAATATCTGCCTGACTCAGGCATTTAAGCACCGCTTGATGAAATATTTGATTGCACTGCAAGTTTATTGATTGTTTGAGTTGAACTACCAGGTTGCTAAACTCGGCCATTTCATCTTAGAGGTCTGTAAGCTCTTGCCCGACAAAATAGGAATATTGATATTTGTGTTTGTCACAATAACCCACAACTTCAAAAGCTCCGTTTTTGAGCGCACTTTGATAGCTTTCTCGAAACCTTGGCAGGGTTTCCCTGACATGATACTTGCTGTCAGAGAGCCAAGCAGAAATCGGTGAATTTCCATAGGGCAACACTTCGGACAGTTTTTGAGGGCAAACCGTATAATAAGAGTTTAAGGGCGATCGGTACGAAGGCTTCGCTTGCCGAGGTACACTATAGAACCCATTTGAGATCTTTTGACGATCGCCCTTCATGTGAGATCGGCTCAGCCACGGGCGATCGGCTCAGCCACAGGCGATCGACATCCAATTGCCCCAAGGAAAGAGAGTGATGCAGTTTCAACCAAAACGGGGAAGGGTTGTTGGTTGTCTCTGCTTACTGAATTAATGTAAAATTACCCTCAAAACACTCTCTCGGACGATGCCTTACTCTACTAATCCCACAGATGCCGAATGGGAAATTTTGTCACCCTTACTCAATCAAATATTGCCCCAAAAAAATAGAACTCGCCCACCTAAATGGACTCAAAGAGAAATTTTAAATGGCATCTTCTAGCAACTCAAAAATGGTGGCAATTGGGCAGACCTACCCTGCATATTTACCTCCCTACTCAACCTTATACTGGTTTTACTTGCAGTGGCGAGAACTTCGAGTGCGCCGAAGTTTTGATGAAAGTTTTGCATTCTCAAGTACGATCGCAAGTTTAAAAAAACCTCAGTGGACTACATTAATGATGATCGATTCACAGGCAGTTAAAAATACCTTTAATGCCAGTATTGCATCGCTCATGTTATTGTTTTCACAAATCAACCAATGGTATTAAAAGACCTCTAGCGGTTGATACGCTTGGGTTTCCCTTTTTTATTCACTGCACGAAAGCTAGCCGATCAGATGATGCAGCTTTAATTGAAATGTTAAGCAAAAACATCAATTTTTTCAAGTCTAAACCCGTTAATGTTCCCAAAGTCACTATCTTGCTAGACCACGGATATCACCCCGACCATTTGACTGCTGAGTTAAAGAAGATTTACCCATAAATTCTCACCAAAATTAAGTTTGAACTCTCGGAAAAGCCCTCAAAAAAACAAAAAGAAGCTCAAGGACAATCAGGATTTGTGCCAGTTAAAGCGAGGTGGGTCATCGAGCGCTCGAATTCTTGGATGGAAAGGTGTAAAATTCTCATCAAAAACTTCGAGAGAACCTTAGATAATGCAACTGCCCAGATGAATCTTTGTTTGGTAGTGCTAAACAAGTAATGATGTGTTGTAGTGATGGATGAAATACCAAATTGCACCAATGTGATTTTCCAAGGAC
>NZ_JAUBSF010000064.1:0-40563 GCF_036704615.1 Microcoleus sp. K4-B3 | reverse complement strand
TATGTTTTGGATAACTTGAGTGCTGCTTGTGCTGCTTGAATACATAAACTAGCTCTCGTGTCAATGCGTAAGTCCTAGATCGCACTTAACCCACGTTCGATATATAATTGTAAAAATTGCTTAACAAATCTACATCATTCTCGTGAGAGCCAATCTCATCAATTATTTGGAGTCTCCGCCATGCAGCTAAAACTTACCGATTCTAAACTGCCTTTTGCCCCGCTGTTGCTAATTGCGCCGTTTTTCCTGTGGGGAACCGCGATGGTAGCGATGAAGGGGGTGATGCCGCACACAACGCCGCTGTTTGTGGCCTTCGTGCGTTTAGTACCTGCGGGCGTGTTGGTGCTGCTGGCGGCGGCGCTGATGGGAAAACCGCAGCCGCAGGGCCCGAAAGCTTGGCTGTGGATTTCGCTGTTTGCTTTAGTTGACGCTACTTTGTTTCAAGGCTTTTTAGCTGAAGGTTTGACCCGAACCAGTGCGGGTTTGGGTTCGGTGATGATTGATTCTCAACCGCTAGCTGTGGCGATTTTGTGTTTGTGGCTGTTTCAAGAAAAAATAGGTTTTTGGGGCTGGTTGGGATTAGTGATTGGCGTAGTCGGCATCAGTTTAATTGGGTTGCCAGATGGCTGGATTTTGGGGCTTTTTCATCCTGAAAACGCGCAGGTTTCTGGGGGTATCGAACAGTTGTTTCAGGGTGGAGAATGGTTGATGCTGTTGGCGGCTTTGTCGATGGCTGTGGGTACGGTTTTGGTGCGCTGGGTTTGCCGGTATGTTGACCCGGTGGTGGCGACTGGTTGGCACATGATTTTGGGCGGTTTGCCGCTGTTGGCAATTTCGGCTGCAACTGAGTCCGAACAGTTTGTGAATATTGATTTTTCGGGCTGGATGGCGTTAGGTTATTCTACTGTGTTCGGAAGTGCGATCGCCTACGGTTTATTCTTTTATTTTGCTTCGAGTGGCAGTCTAACAAGTTTAAGTTCTCTTACCTTTCTTACGCCTGTATTTGCTTTGCTGTTCGGCAATTTGTTCTTGGGCGAAGTGCTCAATCCGCTACAATCGATGGGGGTGGGGCTGACTTTGGTGAGTATTTATTTGATTAATCAGCGGGATACTTTGGGTGAGAAATTGCGAAAAGTGCGGCACGGTGAAGCGAGTGCAGAAGTTGAAGCAACAGGATTATTAGAATCGTCAGAGTTGAATTCTGTAGAATTACCCGTGCAGTTGCGGGTTAGCGAATTGGAATCAGAAGTTTAGCGCTTGGAGAAATTTAGGGAGAATTGGTTAATTCAAGAATTAACTGATTTGGAGTTACAATCCTAGGAGTAGTAACCGGAAAATCTCGCGGGTTGCGGGTGACAATGGCATCAATTCGATTGATGACAGCAGTGCTGTACTGAATCGCATCTTCAAAATCCTTGAAGTTGCAAGTTAATGCCATTGAAATAACAGAGTTATCCACTGTTGCGACTTGACAAAATGTGGCTAGCTGCCGCAAAAAATCCAGCGTCCAATCGCGGCCTCTGTCTCTGCGGATAATATAGTAAAGGTCGCTAAAAGTTGAGGCTGAAATATAGCCTTGAATTTGTGCTTCTTCAACAAAAGTTAAAATGCGATCGCTCTCAGCAAAGAAAGGTTCTCGATCGAGCGCAACATCTACTATTATATTGGTGTCAATCAGGAGTTTCACAAGTTATGTTTATCCTTTAAATATTCCCATTTTGCTTGTTTGTCTGGATCGTCAAAATCCAGCGGTTCCGGTACAGCATCTCGATCGAATAAACCTTGAAATGCCTTCACGTTAGTTTTAAACTTTTTTTGAGGTGCTTCAGGTGCGATCGCATTTTCTGACGCGCTGGCTTGTTTAACCGTATCAGGTAGCTGCAAGACGATGATTTCTACGTCTCCGGGCGGCATATTAACGGGTTCCACAACTACCAAGTTGCCAGTTGCATCGATTTTACCTCTAAGTTTGTATGCTTGCATGGTAATCTCCGATAACTATGTTTCTATTATATGACATAATAACTTGTTTCATTACCAATCCTCTTCATCACCAATCTTAATGTCTCTGTTTTGAATCTGTTCTATAAAAGTTTTTAAACTGGGATTTTCTGCGTAATGCTTCATCAAAACTTTATGCTTGCGATATTGTTCTGAAATTACTCGATAATATTCAGGATTTTTAGCATTAGCGTCGATCGTAAACTTGTGTTTTTTCGCAAGTTGCAGGTTTAAAGTATCGAGGCAGTTCTTAATTTTAGCTTGTTTCTTCTTGTCTGTATAATACAGGGGCAGCAACCAACACTCAATAGAATGTACGGAGATGGCAAATATAATTTGTTGTTGATATCTGCTGTAAAAAATATCGCCGATCGCACTTCTAAACTTTTCAATAACTT
Organism: Microcoleus sp. K4-B3; assembly: GCF_036704615.1. Taxonomy (NCBI): domain Bacteria; kingdom Bacillati; phylum Cyanobacteriota; class Cyanophyceae; order Oscillatoriales; family Microcoleaceae; genus Microcoleus; species Microcoleus sp. K4-B3. The sequence goes on along the minus strand of NZ_JAUBSF010000064.1, from coordinate 38,164 downwards.
TTGCAATTAACTGCTGGGGAGTAAACTCACCGTTTTCATCTTGTTTGGGTACACCATAATCTTCTGAAACATCCGTATCTATCTGAATAATGATATAGTCAATAAATTGAAATGCTTCTTGAAATTTTTTTGACCTACAATAATCAAATACTAGAGTCCAGCCGCCGGTTTTGGATTTATCTCTTTTTGGCTGAAGAGGTGTCACCTCTATATATGCACTATTAAAATATCCAGCTAAAATATCTTCTATTACAATTTGGTCAGTCAGTCCCTCTGCAATCAATCCAAAACTAATCATATTAAAAATTCTTAGGAAGTCCGCCGATATAGCCTCTCAAAAATGCCTCTGATAATTCTACTGGTTCTTGGCCCTCTAGAGGTTTGGGGCCCAGAATGCGTCTGGCTTTAGTATAACCTAATTGGTTGCGAGAAATCACAAGCAGTCGCTGTTCGTCATCCTCTAAATCCAAACCGTCCAAAACTGCCGGATTGTGGGTTGTGAATATAACTTGTTTGTCGTGTTTTTTTGCTAATTCGACTAATTCTTGCATTAATCTGCGACATAATCTGGGGTTGAGGGAAGCATCAATGTTATCTATTGCAAAAAATTTAGGAGTGAGATCGCTAATGAACAAGGCAAAGTAAAAGAGTAAAAATAAAAAGCCTTCATTAGAGCTTTTTTGGTCGAAGTAAGTTAAATCTCTATCTAAATATTTATCTTTAATTTGGAGAGAACTTTGCAGGGGTGATAAATCTTCAGGCACTTCAAAATCTCTAAACCAATCTATCAATCGCAACTTTTCTTTAATTTGATTTAGTTTATCTTGGTTTGTTTCTGAATTCAAAAACTTTATAAGTTTAAACAAGCCTTCACCATTAATGCCTAATGGTTGAATTTGTCCTTCTTTTTCAAAAGTACGTAAGGCTTGGTTTTCGGGAGAGTAAATTGTAAATTTAATTAATTTAGAATTATAAATCAATTTTTTAGATAAGTGTAATGTGAAATTAAAGCTGGCTAGTATTGTTTTTAGTCTGTCTTCTAAGGTTTCTTTTCTTAATTTTTCAGAAACCCCTTGTGAATCTTCTATTAAGATAACATCTTCTGCTTTATCTGAGTTGGGAACAACATTTTCTAAAAGATTTTCAGGAGCGCTCACGAAGTTTTTATTAACCCATTGAGAATAGGGAGAGTTATCATTATCTAAAATACAACTAAAATTGTCTCCATCATTTCCTTCGAGCTCAATATTGATATTTTTAACTAAATTTTCCTTTTCAAAGGCCGATCGCATAAATTGAGGTTCTGTCACTCTGATGCCCCGAGAAGCTAAAAACTCGTTATCCAGCTTGTCATCAGCCGCCGCAGAAGCCAGGGCGATCGCCTCTAGGATATTGCTCTTTCCGCAGCCATTTTCACCGATCAATACAGTTACTCGTCCTAACTCTAGTTTCAGCTTTTGAATCGACTTATAATTTTCGATTCTGACTTCTCCAATCATAATTCAATCCCATATAATCTTAGTGTACTCATTGTATCTCCGATCGCATGGATCTCAAGGAACGCCTGCACAGCCATCTGATTCAAATTGTACGCGATCGCAACCCATACCTCGCATCCGAAGGGCATTTTTATGCTCAGCAATACATCCGCGAACAGTTGGCACAGTGGGGAACTGTAGAAATTGACGATTTTTCGGTGCGCGGCCGAATTCATCACAATTTTATCTTGGATTTACCCCCCTTCGATCGGGCGAGTAAGAAGCGGTTGCCGCCGATCGTAATTGGTGCTCATTACGATACTGTACCCGGAACACCTGGGGCCGATGATAATGCTACTGGTGTTGCTGTGTTGCTGGAACTCGCAAGGGATATCGCATCTGGGCCGCTAAAATATCCAGTGCAATTAGTCGCCTTCGATATGGAAGAATACGGTTATTTGGGAAGCAGTCATCATGCAGCTAAATACAAGCAACAGCAAGAGTCAATCCGGTTAATGATTTCTTTGGAAATGTTGGGTTATTGCAACCATAATCCTAATTCTCAAAACTATCCCGCTGGCTTGAAATATTTTTATCCAAATAGTGGCAATTTTATTGCTTTAATTGGCAATTTGCGGACGGTTCCCGATTTGATTAATTTGAGTGGTAAAATTCGCAATTCGGGTCAGCCTTGCGAGTGGCTGCCGGTGCCGAATCGAGGTTTAATTGTGCCGGATACTCGCCGCAGCGATCATGTTCCTTTTTGGGATAATGATTATCCGGCTATTATGGTAACTGATACTGCTAATATGCGAAATCCGCATTATCATCGAGGAAGTGATAGGATTGAGACTTTGGATTTGGATTTTCTGGCTGGTGTTTGTCAGGGGTTGGTTGAGGCTATTCGATATATATAGCAGTTTTATTTTAACGAACCGCGAAGGCGCAAAGGGCGCGAAGGAAGGAAAGAGAAGATGAGTGGTAAAGATATGAATGCTGTTTTTGAGGATCGCACTCGCTGGCAATTTTGGATAGATCGCGGTGGCACTTTTACCGATATTGTCGCCAAGAGTCCCGACGGTAAGTTAGTCATTCACAAGCTGCTATCGGAAAACCCAGAACACTACACTGACGCCGCAGTTCAAGGAATGCGGGACATTTTGGGAATTGCTGCAGATGTTCCCATACCCGCCGCCGAAATTGAAGCGATTAAAATGGGGACGACGGTGGCGACAAATGCTTTGCTGGAACGAAAGGGCGATCGCACAATTCTGTTAATTACTAAAGGTTTCGGCGATGCGCTGAGAATTGGCTATCAAAACCGCCCCAATATTTTCGCGCGTCACATTGTTTTGCCCCAGATGCTGTACGATCGAGTTATTGAAGTTGCAGAACGCTACAGCGCTCAAGGTGAGGAGTTAACTGCTGTCAATCCCGAGTTTATCCCGTCTTTGCAGCAAGCATACGATGAGGGAATTCGCAGTTGTGCGATCGTCTTCATGCACGGCTACCGCTACTCGGAACACGAAAAACAAGTTGCTAAAATAGCCAGAGAAATCGGCTTTACCCAAATTTCAGTATCTCACGAAGTCAGCCCGCTGATGAAATTAGTTTCGCGGGGAGATACTGCGGTTGTCGATGCTTATTTATCTCCGATTTTACGGCGTTATGTCGAACAAGTAACCAGTCAATTAATAGAGGCAGATTCCGGGAACGAGGGATTATTAATGCCCAATGCCCAATGCCCAATGCCCAATGCCCAATGCCCCAAATTAATGTTTATGCAATCGAATGGGGGCTTAGTGGACGCGGCACAATTTCAAGGAAAAAACAGTATTTTATCCGGGCCTGCTGGGGGAATTGTCGGTGCTGTTCAAACGAGCAAAAAGGCAGGTTTTGATAAAATTATTACCTTTGATATGGGCGGAACTTCGACAGATGTTGCCCATTTTAACGGCGAATACGAACGCGAATTTGAGACGGAAATTGCAGGGGTGAGATTGCGATCGCCCGTGATGGCAATTCACACTGTAGCAGCCGGCGGCGGTTCAATTGTCTTTTTTGACGGGGCTCGCTACCGCGTCGGGCCGGAGTCTGCTGGGGCCAATCCTGGGCCTGCTTGCTATCGCAAAGGCGGCCCCTTGACGGTGACTGATTGCAATGTGATGTTGGGGAAAATTCAACCGGATTTTTTCCCGAAAGTATTTGGATTGAATGGAGATTTGCCGATCGCCCCTGACGCAGTAAACCAAAAATTTGGGCAATTAGCGGGGGAAATTGGGGGCGAGAGGACGGCCGAAGAGGTGGCGGAGGGTTTTTTGGCGATCGCTGTGGAAAAGATGGCAAATGCTGTCAAAAAAATCTCGCTTCAGCGCGGTTACGATGTTTCGGAGTATACATTGTGCTGTTTCGGCGGTGCGGGCGGCCAACACGCTTGTGCGATCGCCGATGCTTTGGGGATGAAACGGGTCTTTATTCACCCTTATGCGGGTGTGTTGTCCGCTTACGGTATGGGTTTGGCTGATGTGCGGGCTATTCGCGAAAGGGCGATCGAGCAACAATTAAATGCAGAATTATTACCTGAGTTGCATCATATTTTAACCGAATTGGAGGGAGATGGAAAGAGGGAATTGAACCGCAGAGGGGCAGAGAACACAGAGAATGAGTCAGAGGTTTTAGTTGTTAACAAGTTGCGCTTAAAATATCAGGGAAGTGACTCAGTTTTGGCGGTCAATTTTGCTGACAATATTGAGGCGATGCAGGCTGAATTTGAAGCGGCACACCGACAGCGTTACAGTTTTATTATGCCAGAAAAACCGCTGATTGTGGAAGCAGTTTCGGTGGAAGTTGTAGAAAGAATGGAGGTGCCGGAAGCATCCACAATTTCCCCCTCTGGCGGTACGGGCATTTTGCCCGTGCAACCACTTTCAACGGTGCAAACCTATGTTTCTGGCGGGTGGCGGGAAACGCCTGTTTATCAGAGAGACGATTTGCGATCGGGCGACTGCATAGAAGGCCCTGCTATGATTGTTGAAGCTACGGGAACTAATATCATAGAACCGGGCTGGGAAGGGGAAATCACCGAAAATAATGATTTAATTTTGAACCGCAGATGCACGCAGATAGACGCAGATAATATCCGCGTTCCTTCGGGTTTATCGGCGGTTAAATCCGATCCGGTTTTGCTGGAAATTTTTAATAATTTGTTTCGGGCGATCGCGGAACAAATGGGCGTCACATTACAAAACACAAGTTCCTCAGTCAACATCAAAGAACGTCTCGACTTTTCCTGTGCAATTTTCGACAAAAACGGGCAATTGGTTGCCAACGCGCCGCACATTCCCGTACATCTGGGCTCGATGAGCGAAAGCGTTGAAGCTTTAATTTTAGCACAAGGCAATGCGATTCAACCGGGCGATGTTTATGTTTCTAACAATCCCTACAACGGCGGCACGCATTTACCAGATATCACCGTTATTACTCCAGTATTCGATCGGGATTCCTCCCTTCCTTTGTTTTATGTTGCCTCGCGGGGACACCACGCCGACATCGGCGGCATCACTCCCGGTTCCATGCCTCCCAACAGTACAACAGTAACTGAAGAAGGTGTATTGCTTGACAATTTCCTGTTAGTAAGCGAGGGCTATTTTCTAGAAAAAGAATTACTAAAACTTCTGAAAGCGGGTAATTTTCCTGTTCGCAATTCCGCTCAAAACCTAGCCGATTTGCAAGCACAAATTGCTGCTAACAAGCGCGGCGCAGAAGAGCTGCTCAAGATGGTAGAACATTATGGATTAGAGACTGTGCAAGCTTATATGGGCTTCGTACAAGACAATGCTGAGGAGTCGGTGCGGCGGGTAATTGATGTTTTGCAAGATGGCGAATTTACTTATCCGATGGATAGTGGCGGACAAATTAAGGTAGCGATTACAATTGACAAATCTGCGCGCAGTGCAAAAATAGATTTTACTGGCACTTCTGCTCAACAATCCAACAATTTTAATGCTCCCGCAGCCGTGTGCAAAGCGGCTGTTTTGTATGTTTTCCGCACGTTGGTAGATGACGATATCCCTCTAAATGCGGGCTGTTTGAAACCTCTCGAAATCATCAATCCCGAAGGCTGTATGCTGAATCCTCGCTATCCAGCGGCGGTAGTTGCCGGAAATGTGGAAACATCGCAGAATATTACCGATGCTTTGTATTGTGCTTTGGGAGTGATGGCGGCTTCTCAGGGAACTATGAATAATTTTACCTTTGGAAATCAGCGCTATCAATATTATGAAACTATTTGCGGCGGTTCGGGTGCTGCTGCAGATTTTGACGGCACTGATGGGGTACAAACTCACATGACTAATTCGCGTTTAACTGATCCAGAAGTATTAGAATGGCGCTTCCCGGTGTTGTTAGAAAGTTTTGCAATTCGGGCGAATAGCGGGGGGAATGGATATCATCGCGGCGGTAATGGAGTGGTGCGGCGAGTACGGTTTCGAGAGGCAATGACGGCGGGAATTTTATCGGGAAGGCGTGTGATTTCTCCTTGCGGTTTGAATGGGGGTGAAGCGGGGAAAGTTGGGCGGAATTATGTTGAAAAGGTTGATGGAAAAGTGGATAATTTGGGGAGTACGGCGACTGTGGAAATGCAGCCTGGGGATGTGTTTGTGATTGAAACTCCTGGGGGTGGAGGATATGGTACTATTATGTAGTATCCGTAAAAGGAACTAGAGTGTAGAGGTAACAGTGATGGCTGACAGTTCTTTCTTTGATGAGTCCAGAGATAATTCTTTAGTGAAGTCAGAAATAGTTGCTAAATACTTTTGGGCCTGGGCAAAGGTAATTATACCAAGAGCCAAAAAATGGAATAGTAACATTGCCTATATTGATTTGTTCTCTGGGCCCGGTCGCTATCAAGACGGTTCTAAGTCTACTCCACTACTTATATTGGAACGTGCTATTGCCGATCCAGATATGTCAGAAATGCTAGTAACACTGTTTAATGATAAAGACTCCAATAATACTCACTCTCTCCAACAGGCTATAGCAGCCATCCCCAACATAGGTAGATTACAACATGAACCAAAAGTTTTAAATAAGGAGGTTGGAGAAGAAATCGTCCAAGAAGTTCGGCAAATTAATAATGTTCCTACACTCTTTTTTATTGATCCTTGGGGTTACAAAGGCTTGTCACTTAGACTAATTGGTTCACTAATCATTAGTTGGGGATGCGATTGCATATTTTTCTTCAACTACAACCGGATTAATATGGGGTTGAATAATGCAGCAGTAGAGTCCCATATGAACGCCCTTTTTGGTAAAGAACGAGCAGATCATCTGAGAGAACAGCTTGAGTCGAAGCAACCAGACGAGCGAGAGTTAATAATTGTGGAAGCTATCTGTCAGGCATTGAAAGAAATAGGTGGTTCATATGTACTACCCTTTGGGTTCAAAAATGAGAGCGGCAATAGGACTAGCCATCACCTGATTTTTGTATCAAAGAATGTATTGGGTTATTCAATTATGAAAGGTGTCATGGCTGGAGAAAGCTCTAGTTTTAAACAAGGTGTTCCGTCTTTAGAGTACAATCCAGCGCCACCCAAGTATCCTTTGTTATATGAACTTTACCGACCTCTTGATGAGCTTGAAAATATGCTTATGGATGAATTTGCAGCTCAGACATTAACTAGAGTAGACATTTATAATCGCCATCACGTTGGCAAGCGCTACATTGAGAAAAACTACAGGGAGGTTTTGCTTAAACTGGAGGCGGAGGGAAAAATTATCACCGATCCACCTGTTAATAAAAGAAGAAAAAATACACTGGCAGAGACGGTAAAAATCACATTTCCAGCAAAGCAGTAACACCTACGTTGTTGCTTTTTCGATTGGGTTCCAGTGTGTGCTGTTTGCACTTTGTTAAATGCCGATCCAACACATCGGGCATCTCATCCCAAATTTTCCCATCCAACAGTCTCCCAGCAGCTTTAGGTGTTCTACCTCCCCATTGCTTAAAGAAAAACGCGACTCCAGCATCCTGACATTGATCCCGAATACTTTGTGCCCATTCGGCTTGCATCGGACGGTGTTTTTGCCCCGACTCTCCCCCAACTATTACCCAGTGAATTCCTGTTAAATCAAGCTGTAACGGCCCTAAAAGTGGTTCGCAGGATAAAAAGCGTACCTTTGCATTGACTTGTCGCAAATGATCCACACGATGAACATAGTTTTGATTTTCAACAGACACCCCCATCCAAATATTATCCGACCACTCAAGTTGAGGAGCTAACTCTACTAAACGCTCATGTCGCTTCGTAAGAATTTGATAAATGTGGTGAGGAGTTTCACGCATTACATCAAAGACTTGTTTCAGAAATTCAAGAGAAACATCTTCATGGAACAAATCGCTCATTGAGTTAACAAAAATGCGACTCGGCTTTCGCCAACTCTTAGGTTCGTTCAAGCGCTTTGGGTATTCGGTTAAAGTAAACCCGTTAGGAAAATTAGTATGAAACCGTTTTGTTAATGCTTCAGCATAACAATGCGTACAACCGGGACTGACTTTATCGCAGCCAGTTGTTGGATTCCATGTGCGATCGCACCATTCGATACCAGTATTAATGCTAGACATACAATAACCTTACCATTGAAACAACTAATTATTTTTTTAGGTGCGCTGGATACATAGAGTTTATATGTATTAATTTAGATTAATGCAGCATCACCAACAACTCTATTATATAATTAATTGACTTAAATATCAACAGTTTTTAAGTAGTTGCATCAAATGTAGATCGTAGTGTAGAATCGGGCTGCACCAGCATTTATTCTCCAAACCTTTCCAGAACAATTGTGCAAACACCTAATTTTTCCGAACTCAACCATCCTGTGGTCAAATCCCTGTTCCATCACAGCGACCAGGAATTATTGACTCTGTTTCAAAACCATCCCGATCAGGGTCGCTTCTTCACGGCAATTTTTGGCCGCTATGCTCAAATTGTACACTCCCTGATTCGCCATTCCGTGCGATCGCCCGTACAAGGCGATTACCTGTTTGCCCACACTTGGCTGCACATCTATCACGAACTCCGAGGCCTCGATTTGCGCCGCGAAATCCAAGAGTCTGACGGCGGAAATCTCAGTCTCCAAAACTGGCTGATTAATGTCACCGCAGTCTGCATAAATCAAGCTGAATTGCCCCCTGTTGAGTCGATTCACTATTCTTTGCAATCGGCTCCGCCTCCTCTGTGGTGTTACGTCAAACAAGCCTTGGAATTGTTAGCCCCGCTGCCGCGTTTAGTGGTGTTGATGGCTCAGACTTTCCGCTGGAGCGAAACTCGAATTGCAGCTTATTTGCAAGCAGAAGGCGAAGCTATTTCGCCCGCTCAGGTAAAGGCTTTGCTGCAAAAAGGATATCAAACTTTAGAATCAAATTTGCCGGAGGATATTCGGGCTATTTATCTCGATGAAAATCTCGATTATCAAGAAGCACTTGTCTAGATATACCCAATATAAATCCGCCCTTTCTACTTGTAGGGGCGGGTTTTACCCGAAATATTTGCTAGGACTAACAGCATCGTAAACCCGCCCTTTCGCGAGGAATAAGAAAAAAATGGCAGTTTATCAAGTTCGGTTGGTGAATGAGGATCTCGCGCTCGATCGCACGATCGCAGTACCAGACGACCAGTATATCTTAGACATGGCAGAAGATGCCGGCATCCGCTTGCCGAATGGATGCAAGCAAGGAGAGTGTTCTGCTTGCGTTGTAAAACTGCTGAGCGGTGAAATCGACCAAAGCGAACAAAAGTTTTTGAAGCCGTCTGAATTGCAAGCGGGCTATGCTGTTACTTGTGTGGCTTACCCGCTTTCTGACTGTACTTTGTTAACTCATCAAGAACAAGTTTTATATCAAGCTGCTCTTTATTTTAAGTAATAGGAAATCACTTTTTTACCATCTTTTATTCTAGCCTCGCTGGGCGCGGAATTTGTTTGTAGAAGAGCGAATTATATTCGCCGAGCAAATCGTTATCAAAGTAGATTGGGTATGGTGTAAGGTGCGTGACTCTCCAGCATCTCGCTGCCACTTTAGTGGCTAGAAAGTCACGCACCCTAATGAGTATAGATAAACCCACCCTTATAAATTCAGCAATTGTAGAATCCGCTTCATCGGAATTTCCGCCCAATCCAAGCGGTAATTAAGTTCGTACGCTAGCTCGCCAACCGCTTTTTCCAAAATGTAAGCATCCAACAAAACTTGTAGTTCCGGTATAGATTTGGGCAAGAAATTGGCATCGCCTGCTGTTACCAAATAGCTGTTAAGAAAAGTGAGGCTGACCCAGCGGAGCCAAACGTTCGCCCACTGCTGCATCTCCGGGAGATTTTCAGGGCGAATCATCCCACTTTCTACTTCATTGCGGAGTGCCAAAGTAACAGCGTAACTTATAGATTGCAGCATTCCCGCAACATCTCGCAGGGGCGACCTCTTCATCCGCCGCTCGCTTAACGGTCGATTCCGTTCTCCTCCGAAATCAATAATTACAAAGTCTTTGCCTGTATAAAGAACTTGCCCGAAATGAAAGTCCCCGTGACACCGAATTCTATCGGCCGTGATTCTCAAGTTCAAAATAGACTTGAAACGTTCCATGATTAACTCTTCGCGGTTGAGGAGCTTGTGAGCGGATTTTTGTACTTCTGGCGGCAGTTTGGACATCCGTTTTTTCAGATCCAGCAAAGTTCTTCCGGCCAGATTTCTCATGTGTTGATAGATGGAACGCTGGTAAAAGGAGGTGAAGTTTTCTGGGGCAAAAGCGGGATTTTCTGTGTCAGCAGCTAAAGCGAGGTGAAGTTCGGCTGTCCGCTGACCTAAAAGTTCGGCTGATGCTAAGTAAGAGCCGATGAGTTCGCGAGCTAAGGCGGGAATTTCTAGGGATAAATCCGCTACTAGCGAGTTTGAGTTCCGCTGCATTTGTCCCGTCAAAGCGCTCGGTAAATAATTTTCGGGGGCAGTAGATAAATTCTCGCCGGAATGCTTTGCTTCTACTGTCATTACTTGCTCGAAATAGTCGCGCAGTGTGTCTAATGTATAAGACCAAGCGTCGATGCTGTCGGGGATTAATTTTTGCAGTATTCCGACGGTAAGGACTTGTTTTCCTGATGTGTGATATTCCAATGCTCCGGCAATTGGAGCGTAGTGTTGAATTGAGTTGCGATGGGTTAAAAAGCGTCCGATTTCTAATTCGGGGTTGATTCCTTCCTCGACTTTTCGCAATATTTTCAGGACGAAGCGGTCGCCGTAAGCTGCGGATGTATTGCTTTGTTCTTTTTTGAACAGGTGAGGTTCGAGGTGCGATAAATCTTGTTCGGAGCTGAATGCACTGTCGGCAATTCCTAGCAGTTGACCTGCAGCACCTCTGTAACTGCGAGAAGTGGCGATCGCCCCCAGCAGCGCGCTCAGAAAACCTTTGTCCCCAGCAGCATCAAATAGTACCCCGACTTCCTTGTTGGTTTCTGGGAAGTGCAGGCGCGCGATCGCCCGATCGTCCGCATCGCCTTTCATCTCTTCCCAACCTAAAGGCAAAACGTAAGTTTCCGGCATACCTTCAGTATAATTCAACTGCAAAAACAGAATGTAAACTTGAGATTCCTCCCCGGCACTATCTTTACATTCAACAGGCACAATCTCACTTATTTCTAATGATTGAATTGTCCTGTCTGTACCGCTATACCAGCGATTGCGCCGCAAGTATTCCGGCAAAAGATTTAGCAGCATATCGCTTAACTGACTTGTAGAAAAAGCAGTTTTCCAACTACCTATGACTGCCAAACTCGGCAAGTCTGTGTGAAAACCGTGCAGCGAAAAATCTTCGTGTTTAACAGTAAGAGTAAACCAGTAAAACGTGTGAGAACTCAAGCTTAAAAAGTAAGGCGACTCGCCAACTGCTGGAAACTCTGTACGGCCGAAAATCTCCTCCGGAACAGCACCTTTAAAAGGCGAAAGGTCTAATTCTGCCGTCTGCACGAAGCGCGACAAATTAGCCACTACGAGGATGTGTTCGTCTTGATAAGTGCGCACAAAGGCTAAAACTTTGCGGTTTTCCGGGTACAGAAACTCGCAAGTTCCGCGGCCGAATGCTTGGAAACGCTGCCGAATTGCAATTAGGCGTTTCATCCACCACCACAGAGAACTCGGATTCGCCCGCTGCGCGTCCACGTTAATAGATTCGTAGTGATATTCAGGGTCAACAATTGGCGGCGCGTAAAGCCGCTGCGGGTTAGCGCGGCTGAAACCGGCATTGCGATCGCCGCTCCACTGCATCGGAGTTCTCACCCCGTTGCGATCGCCCAAATAGATATTATCTCCCATACCAATTTCATCGCCGTAGTAAAGCACCGGCGTACCCGGAAGAGACAGCAGCAAAGCATTCATCAACTCGATGCGGCGGCGGTTATTTCCCATCAAAGGAGCCAAACGGCGACGGATGCCCAAATTAATTCTCGCCTGAGTATCTTGAGCGTAAACCCGATACATATAATCTCGGTCTTCATCACTCACCATTTCCAGCGTCAATTCATCGTGATTCCGCAAAAATAATGCCCACTGACAGTTATTGGGAATCTGCGGAGTTTGCTGGAGAATATCGCTAATTGGGAAGCTATCTTCCATATACAAAGCCATAAATAAACGCGGCATCAGCGGAAAATGAAAGTTCATGTGACATTCATCCCCAGCAGCGTAATATTCAACCGCATCCTCCGGCCACTGATTCGCCTCAGCCAGCAGCATCCGGTTCGGGAATTTCTTATCTACGTGCTGCCGCAATTGCTTGAGGAATACGTGAGTTTCTGGCAGGTTTTCGCAGTTAGTACCTTCGCGCTCGTACAGGTAAGGCACGGCATCCATGCGCAGTCCGTCTACTCCCAGTGCCAACCAGAAATCTACCACATCTAAGATGGCTTGGCGGACGGCGGGATTGTCGTAATTCAAATCTGGTTGGTGGGAATAAAAACGGTGCCAGTAATAAGCTTTTGCTACCGAATCCCAAGCCCAATTAGAGGTCTCAAAATCTTGGAAAATAATCCGAGCATCTTGATATTTTTCCGGCGTGTCGCTCCACACATAAAAATCTCTTTCGTTACTGCCTTTTGGGGCGCGGCGCGATCGCTGAAACCAAGCGTGCTGGTCGGAAGTGTGGTTGACAATTAACTCAATAATGACTCGAATTCCCCGCTGGTGCGCTGCTTCTAACAGGTCTTTAAAATCCTCTAATGTACCGTAAATTGGGTTGACGGTGGTATAGTGAGATGTATCGTAGCCGTCGTCTCGGAGCGGCGAGGGAAAAAATGGCAGTACCCAAATTGCTGTTACTCCCAAGTTTTGCAGGTAATCGAGTTTTTCCGTCAGTCCTCGAAAGTCGCCGATGCCATCTGCATTGCTGTCTGCAAAAGCGCGAACTGGTACTTCGTAAATAATCGCGTCTTTAAACCACAAGGGGTCGTCATTTAACATTGACTTTGGCATGATTTTTATGGGTGATTGGTAATTGGGAATTGACCCTTGCAATTTGGTAATTGGGCTTTGTTAGTTCAAATCCAAACTGATAAATCATAACTCATAATTTGGCGGCGATTCCTCATGCCAGCGGCAGAGTTTTAATCGTAATTTATTAATGCAAAACTTATAATTTCTTAACTATAAAATCCTAAAAATCAGTTTTGCTATTTCGGATACAGTTCACAATCCGGGTACATATACGCGGTGCACACCCGAAAGACCGGTGCGCGGTACACACCCTACCAATGCGTGTCAACTTAAGCCTGAAACCCCTGTGTATCTCTCGCTGGTAGCCCAGTCTAGATCCCCCTAAATCCCCCTTGATAAGGGGGACTTTGAGAACACTCTTGTCCCCCCTTATTAAGGGGGGGCTAGGGGGGATCGAGCCCTTGTTGACACTAAGCACACCCTACAGACTCAGGATTAGGTGCGGTATTTACTACCTGCCGGACGGTTGCCACGACATTACAGTACCTTGACGTTTATCACTAATTTTCGTTACATTAGTTTACATAAAGCAACAAAAGTTAAGGAAAAAGCAAATATGGCTATTGTAATCGCTCTTTTAATCGTCGGTTGGGTAGCAGTCTCAGTCATTGGCACTCAAGCATATTTCCTGGGCGAACAGTCAAAGCCTATCCACGAGCGGAATTGGAACGATGAATCTTTTGAAAAATTGGCTGTAGCAATCACAGCAACAGAGATGGATTACAGCGTTCGCGTTCCCGCCTACAGCATGGATGCTTACGGCAGCCGCACCATCTCGAATTCTTGATATCAAGTAACAGGTTTCACCATTTTCAATAACAGGCAAGATGCCGGTTCCTAATTTTCAATAACAGGCAGGATGCCTGTTCCACAAGAGAATTGATGGTTTGTGGAACAGGCAAGATGTCGGTTCCTAATTTTCAATAACAGGCAGGATGCCTGTTCCACAAGAGAATTGATGGTTTGTGGAACAGGCATCTTGCCTGTCCCTAATTTTTAATAACAGGCAGGATGCCTGTTCCACTAGAAAATTGATTGTTTGTGGAACAGGCATCTTGCCTGTTCCTAACTATTCGGCAACTACAAACTCTTACCTGTCAGCGCTGGGCGAGACTCTTTTTTGCGAAATTGCAAAGTGTTATTTTCACAGTCGATCGCAATTGTATCGCCCTCCACAAACGCATTTTCCAGAATCTTGTTTGCCAGCGGGTTTTCCAACTCCCGCTGGATGGCGCGTTTCAAGGGACGAGCGCCGTAAACCGGGTCGTAACCGACATCTGTGATATGGTTTTTCGCCGCATCCGACAGTTCCAAAGTAATTTTTTGCTCGGCCAACAAACGCTCGAGCCGCTTGACTTGAATGCTGACTATTTGCCGCAATTCGATCTTGCTCAAAGTGTGGAACAAAATTGTCTCGTCCACCCGCTGAAGAAATTCCGGCCGGAAGTGCGATCGCAGCGCTGCCATCACTCGTTTTAACATCTGTTCGTACTCTTGGTCTGTCTCCCGTTCTTGAGTCAATAAATTTTCATTTTCACTCTTTTCGGGAGTATCGACTCGCTCGGCCGACACCTCAACAGTACCGTCGGCAGCCACTTTATAATCTGTCTTTTGACTTGACAAATCTTTCGTTTCCTGCTTCCGAGTAGCAGGTTTTTTGGCGGTTTTTTCCTTCTTAGTAAACACGTCTAAAATGTGGTCGCTGCCGATATTGCTGGTCATCACAATTACGGTATTTTTAAAGTCAACCACTCGACCTTGAGAATCGGTAATTCTGCCGTCATCCAACACTTGCAACAAAATGTTAAATATATCGGGGTGTGCCTTTTCCACTTCGTCAAACAGCACTACCGAATAAGGACGTCTCCGCACTGCTTCCGAAAGTTGTCCCCCTTCGTCGTAACCGACATATCCGGGAGGAGCTCCTACTAACCGGGAGACGTTTTGCTTCTCCATGTATTCCGACATATCGATGCGGATCATCGCATCATCGCTGTCAAACAAAAACTCCGCCAACGCCCGCGCTAACTCAGTTTTTCCGACGCCTGTGGGGCCCATAAACAAGAAAGAGCCGATCGGCCTGCCGGGGTCTTTCATGCCCGCCCTAGCGCGCCGAATTGCCGCTGCCACGGCTGTTACAGCTTCCTCTTGACCGATGACTTTTTGGTGCAAGTGTTTTTCCAATTGCAGCAATTTTTGGCGTTCTGATTCTAACAACCGATTAACCGGAATGCCCGTCCATTTGGCGACAATTTCCGCAATATCGCCCTCAGTAACTTTTTCGCGCAGCAGGGAAGAACCTTGAGCTTGCTGTTTCAAAAGTTCCGCTTCTTTCGCTTCGCGATCGCGCACCGCAGTTTCCAACTTGCCGTACTTTAACTGTGCGGCTTTATTCAAATCGTAAGCCCTTTCTGCCTGTTCGATTTGGACTCGCAATTGGTCTTCTTCTGCTTTCAATTTATTGATTGCATCCAACAACTGCTTTTCGCCCAACCACTGAGAGGACAATTTTTCCTGCTTGACTTTTAAAATGTCAATCTCAGATGTGATGCGTTCGACGCGGAAGCCGAGCCCAGGGGCTAGAGCACCTTTTCCTTCGCCTTCGATCGACAATTTTTCCATTTCCAACTGCATCACCCGGCGGTCGATTCCTTCCAATTCCACAGGTTTAGAAGTAATCTCCATTTTCAAGTGGGCGGCCGCTTCATCTACCAGGTCGATCGCCTTGTCAGGCAAAAAGCGATCGGAAATATAGCGAAAAGACAAAGTTGCAGCAGCTACTAGGGCCGAATCAGTAATTTTTACCCCGTGGTGGCGTTCGTAACGGTCTTTCAATCCGCGCAAAATCGAAACAGTATCTTCAACGCTGGGTTCGCCGACAAATACTTGTTGAAATCGGCGTTCCAGTGCAGGATCTTTTTCAATATTTTTGCGAAATTCGTCGAGAGTTGTAGCGCCGATGCAGCGCAATTCGCCTCTAGCTAACATCGGTTTTAACAAATTTCCCGCATCCATTCCCGAACCGGAACTGCCACCGCCGCCGGTGCCGACAACCGTGTGCAATTCGTCAATAAATAGGACAATTTGCCCGTCGGAATCGATGACTTCCCGCAGAACAGACCGCAATCGTTCTTCAAATTCGCCCCGGAATTTTGCCCCAGCAATTAAACTGCCCATGTCGAGGCTAAATAGCTGGCGATTTTTCAAAGATTCCGGTACGTCGCCGTTGACAATTCGCTGGGCTAAACCTTCGGCGATCGCAGTTTTTCCCACTCCGGGATCGCCAATTAACACCGGATTGTTTTTTTGGCGGCGGGAAAGAACTTGCACCACGCGCCGGATTTCCTCGTCGCGGCCGATTACTGGGTCGAGTTTGCCGGCTTTGGCGGCTTCTGTCAAATCGCGGCCGTACTTGCTGAGGGCGTCGGAGTTAGCTTCGCCATCTTGATCTTGGGCTTTAGCGCTGCTGCGGCTGCCTTTTCCCGTTTCGGAATTTTTTTCTTGGGTTTTAGCAGTGGCGCGGACTAATTTGATTGCTTCTTCTAGTTTTGGTCGATCGAGCGTACCGGCTGGGGGTTTGCGATCGTAACCGGGGCGGCCCGGCGGGCCGTCGCCTTTTGTCAGCAACCTGCGGCCGACTCGTTCGTCTTCTACTAAGCCAATTAATAAATGTTCAACGGCGATAAAATTATCTTGCCAAGTCGCCCTGGTGGCCTCGGCAACATCTAACATAACTTCTAAGCCGCGACCGAGGTATAGTTGGTCAGCGTTGGCAACTCTGGGCTGTCGTTTGGCAAAAGCATCTAACTGCTGCGCCAAGCGGGGGGCATCGACTCCAGCTTTGCTGAGAATGCTGTTGGCCTGGCCTTGCTGTTCGAGAAGGGCGATGGCTAAATGTTCAACCTCTAGCTGCTGATTGGCAAAGCGGCGGGCTACATCCTGGGATTTGACAATGGCTTCCCAGGCTTGATCTGTAAATTTGCTAGGGTCTGTTGGCTGCACGTTGGTTCCTCGCAATCAAGGGGATTCCTGTTGTTATCCGTTAATACATCGTCTCACAACCATCATAATCTTTAAACAGGATTATGAATTTATGAGCGCGGTTAACTAAGGCGGAAGTTGTGACCTAATTGACCTGTTGCAAAAGCTTACAGTCCGCAATCGACCCCGAAATTTGGTGCGTTCAGACCGACTCTGGCGATTCCCTTCGGGATAGGTTGGCTGGCCGTACTTATAAAAATATTGCCAGAAACAAGATTTTTTATCGGCTGAGATTTATGCTATTTCCCACTTACCAATTTTTAGTATTTTTCCTAATTATTTTTAGCGCGATCGTCTCTGTGAAACCCCAAGTCGATTTGTATAAAATTGTCTTGTTAGCTTCGAGTTTATTATTTTATTCGTTTTGGAGCTTTGACTTTCTCTTACTCCTCATTTTCTCTACAGTCTACAATTATATCATTCTCCGGGTTCTCTGCAACAGTAAGTATAAAAAAATTGCTTTAATCTCCGGTCTAATTTTCAACATTGGCTATCTCGGCATCTTTAAATATTGCAACTTCTTTGTAACTTCTTTATTTGAGGTACTGAACCAGCTACAAATTCCAGCCAACTTTCCAGTTTTGCAAATAATCGCCCCCGTCGGTGTGTCTTTCTACACTTTTAGAATGATTTCTCATTTAATCGACTGCTACCAGCAAAAAATCCCCTGTCCAAAATTTGTAGACTATGCCGCCTACATTACCTACTTTCCGCAAATTGCCTCCGGGCCAATCTCGCGAGCTCGCGAATTTTACTGGCAGCTAAATTCACCGGAAAAATACGACTATCAAATCGAAGAAGTTATAGTTTTGATTCTGTCTGGACTATTCAAAAAATATACTTTATCGAGCTTTTTGTTTAACTTCACTGACTTGCCATTCAAAGTCCCCCAGCAGTACAGCAGCATCGATTTAATCCTCGCGGCAATTTCCTATTCCTGTTTAATTTACGTAGATTTCAGCGGCTATTCGGATTTAGCCAACGGCATCTCCTGTTTGCTGGGTTTTAAACCCATTGCCAACTTTAATATGCCATACCGATCGCTGGGCCTGCAAGAATTTTGGAAAAGGTGGCACATCAGTCTTTCAGAGTGGCTGAGGGATTACGTTTACTTTCCCTTTGGCGGCAACAAATACGGCAAATTCAGGAAGTACCTAAATCTACTGATGACAATGGCGATCGGTGGATTTTGGCACGGCGCAGGTTTAAACTTTATTTTCTGGGGAGCAATTCACGGTTTAGGATTAATTGTCAACCATTTATGTAAAGATATCCCCCAAGCTATCCACTTTAAATTAGACTATGCCTTTCCCAGATTTGCTAAATTTTGCAGTTGGTTGTTAACATTTAGTTTTGTTACTTGTAGCTGGGTATTTTTCGGCACTCCCAACTGGGAAACTGCGGTGAGTTTTTTTGAAGGAATTGTCCATCCTGCCGTCGCAACTTTTCAATTTAACTTTTGGCAATTGTATTTAGTAATTGCAGTCATCGGCGCTATCAACTTGTGGGGCGATCGCCTCGCGAAACTATTGCAAACCGTATTGTCATTAAAAAACATTTTCTTTCGGGTTGTCTTAGTTTCGCTGCTCGTGTATACTATCTTGATGTTGGGGCCGAGTACCGTTCCGCCTTTTATTTACTTTAATTTCTAAGAAATATGAAAGACCGGGAAATTTTGCTGATTGTTACTTCTGTAATTCTCACTTTAATATTTTCAAACTTATCATTATTTCTAAAAAGCTTTGCTTCAACTCCTTTCGCCAGTGCAGAAATTAAACAAGCCGCGCGCCAGATAGAAATAGACGGTTTCCGAAAATCCGAACAAGATTTTTGGAGCAAAATTAAAGATATTAACTTCGATAGCCTCCCCAAAGAACCAGAACTTCCTCCTGTCAAAACCGAAACAAAAGTGGCCGTTGAACCCCCAAAGCCGGCTACTGCTAAAAAAACAACACCAGCTAAACCCAAACTGACCAGACCTTATCGCAGATTTTTATTTATTGGAGATTCCGTAATGTTCGACTTAGGAATTCAACTCCAGTACACTCTTAAAAAAAAATACAATATCGCCGATACGAAAATCGACTACAAAGTCTCGACTGGATTAAATCGGATAGATTATTATGACTGGTATGCCAGAACTCGCCAAATAATGAATAATTACCAGCCGGATGTAGTGATAGTTTTGTTCGGAGCAAATGACCCTCAAAATATTATTGATTTTCAAGGAAAAGCCCGGGTTGTTCTGACGAAAGAATGGCAAAAAGCTTATCAAGAAAGAGTTGAAAAATATGCCAAGTTACTGGATTCGTCATCTGTGAGAAAAGTGTATTGGATCGGTCAATCGACACCTAAGAAATCTTTTTATCTCAAAGCTTTTCCCATCATGAACGATATTTATAAAAATGCCAGCAAATCTTCATCCAAAATTGAATTTATTTCTACTTGGGAGACATTTGGACAAGCCGGGAAATTGGTTCCTGTAGTTGCCAATAAATCGGGTAAGCGAGGCTATGTAAAAAATAATGACGGCTTGCATTTTACAGCCCACGGAGCTCAGATTATCAGCGACTTAATCGTTGACGAAATGGCGAAGGACAAAATATTAAAAGCTCCGACAAAGAAATGACTATAGTAGGTTTGGTTTTATTTGGTGGCTAAACCTAAAATTTGGACATTTGACAATTATTGCAAAATAATATATTTAGTTCGGGAGGCACATTTGCCTTCTTCAACCAGGTTTATAGGGAAAATATAGGCTTGAGTTATGAGAAATTTACTCGTGAAACCGGGTTTCTAATTCCCTATACGTCCAGGACTAATATTGACAAAAAGCAGCAGTAGAGGTAAAGTTGAATTGAGCATCAAACAACAGGGTCAAGATATAGTAATTGTCATCGCGACAAATTATGACGAGCAATCTGTGGAAACTCGATCGCAATAACATCCCTGAGTCAATGGGGTGTACTGGCATAGCGCTAATCTTCACTCTCACTAAATATACTCAACCTTGGCAAAGAATAAACCTAATTGAAAAAATCCTGCAACAGTGCGGGAGCGAGCCTTTTGCTGAAGTTTTGGGCGTACCGAACCGCGGAATATTAAGGGGAAATATACCGGAATCCGTCAGAAAACCGCATCCGAATTTGCTGTTTCGCGCTTTGGCAATTCAGGCATTGGGGAAGGTGCGAGATGAGCTGATATCAAGTGAGAGAGCGGCTAGAGCAAGTGATTTTAGCAAAAATCTGCTGGTGGCGCTAGAACAGGAAGCGGTAAGGGGATCGACTCCTTTAATTCGGTGGTCTGCGGCTGTTAGTATTAAGTCAATTTGGTTGGATGAAGCAGAGCAACGACAAGGCAAGGAAGGTACTGTCAATATCACAATCAATGCAGCGGAAATTGAGCGACTGGTTGTAGAAGAGCAAATTAAACTGTTAGGAATTAACAAATTTGCTTTGGGGGACAGTAGCAATGACAGCATTAAGGAAGATGAGAATTGTCTCGATTTTTGGGTGTACGGCCCTAGCTGGCTGCTGCCGAACCTGCCAATGGATTGTGAGGAATATTTGTTTTGGATCGATCGAGTATTTGCTGCGATCGCAGTTACGGGCCCGTACAAATTGAATGCCGAAAACGATGCAGCGGTGACAAGCTTTTTGGAAGTTGCGGAAAATAATTTTAATGACTTGGAATTATCCAAAATACTTGCCAAAATTTTTGAGTTCCTGCACCACCCTGAAGCGAGAGTCAAAAATCTAGCTGCAATTATTTTAGAACCTTACAAAGACAAGCTTGACCGCAAATCGGCGCAGATTCTGACAGCGCTCGTATATAAATTTAATGTAATTAATGTACAATATCAGCCCTTAGAATGTCTGACTCTTCCCGAAATTGAGGATTGCAAAGCTTCACTGTATTTCGGTAAAATGGAAATTGACGACTTGTATTGTGAGGCTTTGTCGCTGTGTGGCGATCGGGATGTCGAGATCGCAAGTTTCTTGTCAGCTAAACAGAGGGAATACCAAAATACTGTAGAGGAGCAGATCAACAATCTTAGCAAGTTAGTTAAGTCTATCGTAGATTGCCAGAGCTTGTTAGATGCTAATAGGGAACTTTTGTATTTGACTGTAGATCGGCTGGAAAAATGGGATTATACCCTCGATAATAAACTGGCTGCACACCGCAAAAAACTCCAAAACCTGAGCTTTGACAAAAGCACATCCGAGCAGTGCATAAACCTCGACAACGAACTCAATTATATCAGAGATTCTTTGCAGTCTACTTTGTATGAACTCACATCAAATATTAACAGCAAAATTAGAGAGTTAGAACTTTCTTCGTCCAAAAATAGCAAGACTGCAACAGATATGTTTAGGTGGACGTGGCTATTGTTCGCGGTGGGGTTTTCAGTAGGGCTGTTTTTGTATTTATCGGATTTAGTGATTAACTGGATATTCGGGGTCAGCTACACAAGCGAATTTCTAGTTTATTGGACTATTTTCTTTAGTGTGATGGTGGTATTTTTGTTAGTATTAGCTGTATTCTTTTCGGCGCTCGCTGCTTTAGACCAGCGCCGAGAATCTAAATTAATTCCTAAATTTGATAGCTTAAGCCAAATAGGCAGCAGTTTTTCTATTTTGTGGCAAAAGAGTTACTTGCAGCAGTTTGTACCGTCGGTGCGATCGCATTAAAAGTGTTGAAAACTCCCTAAATCCCCTCAGTAGGGCGCGTCAGAGAAAGAGTTTCAACCTAACTCAAAAAGTTTGTTTCTGACGCACCCTACCAGGATTAGCAGGACGAACTCTAGGATGCGGTTGCCGCACTTACTTTCTGGGTATTGCTATCTTGATTTGCCAGTTGAATTAATTCAACTTTATATCCATCTGGGTCTTGCACAAAAGCGATTACAGTTGAACCGTGCTTCATCGGGCCCGGTTCCCGAGTAACTTTACCGCCGCCAGCTTTAATTTCTTCGCAAGTACCGTAAATGTCGTCAACCCCGATCGCAATATGACCGTAAGCATCACCCAAATTGTACTCTGTGACGCCCCAGTTGTATGTTAATTCCAAAACTGTAGTGTCCGATTCGTCGCCGTAGCCAACAAAAGCCAGAGTAAATTTACCGTCTGGATAGTCCTTTTGCCGCAGCAATCTCATGCCCAGAACCTCCGTGTAAAATTTGAGGGATTCTTCCAGGTTGCCGACTCGGAGCATCGTGTGTAGTAGTTGCATTTAGCTCACTCCAAATTTTTTAAGCTTTCATCTATTTTAGCGATTTCCTGCGGAAAAAACTCGCCTTTCAACCGTCGCAGTTCCCGCAGCTTGATAACTGTCTATTTGATTTAGCTTTGTACTTCCACCACACCCCGAAACATATTCATGCCGCAAGTAAATAGGTATCGTCCAGGTTTTTGAGGGGTGAATTCAACAGCCGTTACCTGATTTAGAGGTAATTCTCGCACAATGTAAAAATCTGGTAACAACACTTTTTCAAGACAACTGTTGGGGTCGCGCCTCAAGAAATTGAGCCTGACTAATTGACCTGCTTTCACAACTACAGTGGCAGGCTCATAACCCCCGTCTACAGTAATAGTCAACTCTTGTATCCCCTGAATAGATTCAGCTTGCTTCCCTTTAGCTTTACTGAACAAAAACCACCACAATTCCAAACCAATTAATGTCAAACCACCTATTGTGACGCCAACTTTTAAACCTAGTGGCTGTTCAATGCTGCGGAATTGAGTCGTTGAATTAGAATGCTGGACGGACATTTCTGAAGCTTGAACTCCCGATGCAATTCCCATCACAAGTCCTAAACTCGCGAGACTTCCCCAAATTTGACTAGGCTGTAACATTTTTCTAATTCCTCCAAATTTATGCACTAGATTTGGCTTGAAAATTCCGCAATCGCAAAGCATTACTAACTACAGAGACTGAACTGAAAGCCATTGCTGCACCGGCGATAATTGGATTTAGCAGCCAGCCAAACATGGGGAACAAAATGCCCGCCGCGATCGGTATTCCAGCGATGTTATAAATAAACGCAAAAAACAGATTTTCGCGGATGTTCCGCATGGTGGCGCGGGAAAGTTTAATTGCTGTAACTATACCTTGCAAATCTCCTGAAATTAAGGTAATGTCGCTGGCGGCGATCGCCACATCTGTGCCGGTGCCGATCGCAATTCCCACGTCTGCTAAGGCCAAAGCCGGTGCATCGTTAATCCCGTCTCCCACCATCGCGACAATTTTTCCTTCCCGTTGCAGGGCTTGGATTTGAGCTGCTTTTTGGTCGGGTCTAACTTCGGCAAAAACGCGAGTAATGCCCACGGATTGGGCGATCGACTCCGCAGTCGCGCGATTATCTCCAGTCAGCATCGCCACCTCCAAACCTAGTTTTTGAAGTGCTTTCACCGCCTGCGCTGACGATGGTTTGAGGGCATCCGCAATGCCCAGAATTGCCTCTATTTTGCCTTCTACAGCCATCCAAACAACCGTTTTGCTCGCAGCTTCCAAAGCTCTCCCGCGCAGTTCCAGATATTCAGTATCGCAGCCTAGTTCCTGCATCCACCTCAGCGTTCCCAGGGCGATCGACTTTCCGGCTACAACCCCTCGCACGCCGCTTCCCGCGATCGCCTCAAAATCCTTAACATCTGTCAAATTCACCTCTTGAGATTGAGCGTACCTCACAACAGCTTCCCCCAAAGGATGCTCCGAATTTCGCTCTACAGACGCCGCCAATTTCAGCAACTTTAACTCATTGCTGTTCGCCGTTCCTTTTATTGTCACAAAATCAGTGACAGTTGGCTTGCCTTCAGTAAGAGTTCCAGTTTTATCTAATACGATAATTTGGATTTTGTGAGCCAATTCTAAACTCTCGGCTCCTTTAATTAGAATTCCGTTTTCTGCACCTTTACCCGTGCCCACCATCACAGCAGTCGGAGTCGCTAAACCCAAAGCGCAGGGACAGGCAATAATCAACACTCCCACCATTGTCACAGTCGCCAAAGTAATGTTTCCCGTCGCGTTAAACCAGATAATGAAAGTAGCTAAAGCGATGGCAATTACTGCGGGAACAAACCAACCAGTCACTTGGTCTGCTAACTTTTGAATCGGTGCTTTTGAACCTTGTGCGTCCTGCACCATCTTGACAATTTGAGCTAAAAATGTATCTTTTCCAACTCTTGTCGCCCGAAACTTGAAGCTGCCAGTTTTGTTGATTGTGGCTCCGATAACTTCGTCGCCAAGCTGCTTTTTGACAGGAAAACTTTCTCCGGTAACCATTGCTTCGTCTACTGTGGAAGAGCCTTCAATAACATCTCCATCTACGGGGATCTGCTCTCCCGGCCGCACCTGCACGATGTCGCCAATTTCCACTTTGGCGATCGGCACTTCCAACTCTTCCCCGTTGCGAATTATCCGAGCAGTTTTTGCTTGCAAACCCATGAGTTTGCGAATGGCTTCGGAAGTCTCTCCCTTCGCTCGATTTTCTAGGGTTTTTCCCAACAAAATTAAGGCGACAACGCTAGCGGCAACTTCGTAGTAAACGCCAGAATTTAACCCTTGGGCGGTGAATAAACCGGGAAAAAATGTCACAAATACAGAATAAAAGTAAGCAGCACTCGTACCCAAAGCAATCAGGGTATCCATTGTCGCCACCCGCCGTTTTAGGGATTTCCAAGCTCCCACATAAAACGATTTGCCGCACCAAAATTGTACGGGGGATGTCAGGACTAATTGCAGCCAATAATTGTGCAGCCACGCGGGAATAAATGGCAGGTGCAAGCCCGTCATCGCCGGAATAGCGCCCACAACCAGCAGGATGCTGATGATACCTGCTGTCCAGAGTTTCCGCTGCAAGGTTTGAGATTCCGATTTGCGATCGGCTGGTTCTGAATCATCCTCTGTCGCCGCCATTTCTGGAAGTGGCAAAGCTTGGTATCCAGCAGCATCAACAGCCGATTGAATTTTTTCTAAGTTGGTTTGCTTGGAGTCGTATTGGATGGTTGCTTGTTCCATCCCAAAATTGACATGGCACTCAATTACGCCGGGAACAGATTCAATTGCTTGTTCGATAGAGGAAGCACAAGAAGCACAACTCATGCCCCGCAATTTAAGTGTGAGATTGTCCATAGATGCCCTCCTAAGTTATAAAGTTACCTTCTGTCTTCAAATGACCTCGCCTAAATACGGATAACGTGCGACTTACTCCTGTCGTGGAGAATCAAAAATTTTAGACTCTTGTTAAATCTCCCAGATTCAAAGCTGCAAGTAAATCTAAAATCTAAAATCTAAAATCTAAAATTGACTTGCTGGATAGCCAGCAGATGCGATCGCCTTCCTAACATCACTTTCCGACTTTGCAGTTTGAATCGTGACCAATTTTGTCTTGGTATCCGCCTCAACAGCAGCGGCTGAGTCAATGGCTTGGACTGCTTTTGTTATTGTATTCGCACAAGCAGAACAAGCCATCTTGGAAACTTTTAGCTGTAAAGTCATAGTTTGAACCTCACCAGAAACTGCTCAATAAGTGAATTAACTCCATTCTAAAGTCTCCAGTACGCAGGAGAGTCAAGGGGAATTGCAAAATAAATCAGGAATTATGAAAAAAGTGGTTTGACACGCTACCCATAGGAGTAAGGCGCGCACTGTGCACCCTACATAATTACGTTCAAGTGAGTTCTGTAAATCTTAACTTTGAGGGCGATCGACTGCATAGTAATAATTCTTTACAAGTCCGATTAAAAAATTTCATCCTAATTTCATTTATATGTGAAAAGCTGAAGATAAATGGTCGTTTTAAGGATATAAGCTCTATGAAACAAATTTCATTAAAAACAGGCTTTGCAGCGCTGATATTGACCGCCACAGCCGCTTTAACCAGTGGAGTGCTTGCAGCTTGTTCCAAAGCCCCTTCCAGCGAAACTCAAGCCCCTAATGTTACGGCTGCAACCGCAGCAAACAACAAGCAAGACGTGGCACAAGGCGGCGACATGGGTGGGATGAATCATGGCATGAATCACAATATGTCAATGGATTTAGGCCCTGCTGATGCCGACTACGATTTGCGATTTATTGATGGCATGACAGTACACCATCAAGGTGCTGTAAACATGGCAAAAGAGGTGCTTAACAAATCAAAACGCCCCGAAATGAAAAAACTAGCAAATAACATTATTGCCGCTCAGAACCGCGAAATCAATCAAATGAAAGAGTGGCGAAAAGCTTGGTATGCCAAAGCTAGCAGTACGCCAATGGCTTATCACGCTCAAATGGGTCACATGATGCCAATGACTCCCGAACAGATGCAAAGCATGATGATGAGCATGGATTTAGGTGCTGCTGACGACCAGTTTGATTTGCGGTTTATCAATGCGATGATTCCTCACCACGAGGGAGCTTTAGTGATGGCTGAAGATGCTTTGAAGAAGTCAAAACGGCCGGAAATGAAGAAATTATCTCAAGAGATTCTGACTTCGCAAAAGCAAGAAATTGAGCAAATGAAACAGTGGCGGCAAGCTTGGTACAAACAGTAATTTAGCTTCCCTAAAAAAAACGTGACACAAATCCACAATATGAGTGACATGAAATCACAGTAGCTCAATAGTTCAGAAAATACTTGCTTCACAAAAGCCAGAAATTGAAGACATGAAAAAGTGGCGACAACCTTCGTATACAAAGTAATTTAGCTCGACTTTGGCTGTCAGCAGTTGTCTGACTCCACCTCAGTTTCCTTAGATTACCTAAACATACTGTAGACTCTTGAGCAGCCATACCTCTAAAGTAGTAGAAAGTTACGTAAGAATACTGTAGACTCTTGAGCAGCCATACCTCTAAAGTAGTAGAAAGTTACGTAAGAATACTGTAGACTCTTGAACACTCCTACCTCTAAAGTAGTAGATAAGTCAGCAAAAAGCTATATAGAGGGGGTACTTCATGATCTTGAACAGCTTGGAATTAAACACAACTTATAAATCAAATGCAGCCGTAGAGGAGCTAGTGAGCGCGTTAACAAACGAAATTGAAGCGCAAGCAGAGATAAAAAAACCGGAAAAAAATCTACAGAAAAATCGCTTGTCATTAGGCGAAACATATCTTCGTATTTTAGAAACCGGTGGGCATCTGGGCTGCTGATGCGAAATTTCATCCTAATTTCATTTGACCGTGAAATACTAGGTTGAGTAGAGCATTTCTAGCTCTCGGTCATTGCTTAGCGGTCGCTTCTTGGAAAATGCTAATAAGTAGCTTTACTTAAGTGTTATCACTTACTTACATTGGCAAAATACCAACCGTTAAACCTGTGGCACTCAACCTGATTTCAAGGACAATGCCAACGATGATATTTCACAAATATGCTCAGTCTCCGGCAATTATTAGCAGCTTTTCTGGAATTTTGTTCAGCCTAATTTTGCTAACTTCTCCCGCCGCAGTTTTTGCCCACGCTGGCCACGGAAATGAATTTCACCAAAGCAGCGAAACACCTCAAACTCCTGCTGCTATTTCTGTGGATGCCGAAACAGCAAAACGGTTAGGAATTAAAATCTCCCCTGCCGCCCGCCAGAGACTAGATATCGGCATCAAAACCACAGGACAAATTGAAACTTTGCCCAACCAAAAAGTAGAAGTGACGGCTCCTGTTGCTGGCAAAGTAGTAGAGTTACTGGTGAAGCCTGGGGACAAAGTATCAAAAGGTCAACCGGTTGCGGTTTTATCGAGTTCAGAATTAGGACAGTTGCGGGTTGAATCTCTCTCGAAAGGTGCCGAAGCTGAGGCAGATTTGCAGCAAGCGGAAGGCGATCTCAAACTAGCACGAGAAAATTACGATCGCCAACTTCAAATATCCGCAGCAGAAATCGCCCAAGCCCAAACCCAATTGACAGCGGTAACTAAGCAGTACCAGCGAGAACAAGAATTAGTAAACAAGCGTTCAGTTGTGCAAGCCGCTCAAGAAAACTATCAACGTCAAGTTGAAATAGCGCAAGCCGAAATAACGCGGGCAGAAACAGAATTAACTATTGCTAAAGAACAGTTCGATCGCGATCGAGAATTAGCGGCATCAGGGGCGATCGCGCGACGCACAATGTTGGAATCGCAAGCCCACTTCGCAGAAGCAAAAGCCACTGTTGCTAAGGCCAAAAGCCGTCCTGAAGTTATTAAAGCCGAAACCGAAATTAAACAAGCCGAAGTAGACCTCCCTATGCGGGAATTGCGGGAATCTCAAGGCAGAGTAGCGGAAGCAAAAGCTCA
The DNA here is from genome assembly GCF_036704615.1 of Microcoleus sp. K4-B3. Classification (NCBI taxonomy): domain Bacteria; kingdom Bacillati; phylum Cyanobacteriota; class Cyanophyceae; order Oscillatoriales; family Microcoleaceae; genus Microcoleus; species Microcoleus sp. K4-B3. The sequence goes on along the minus strand of NZ_JAUBSF010000064.1, from coordinate 9,871 downwards.
ACTTACCAGAGTTCAGAGCCGCCGGGAAGTCCTAGAAGCCGAGAACCAACTCAAACGCGGCAAAACTGCTGTCGAAGTCGCTCAGTCGCGCATTCGCTTGGCTGACGCAGCCTATCAAGCGCGGCTGCAACAATTAGGAACGGTTGCCAACGATCGAGGACTCGTTACCGTAGTTGCTCCGATTTCCGGGACGGTAGCCGAGCGCGAAATCACCCCAGGAGAGTCAGTAAACGCTGAAAAACCGCTGATGAGTCTGTTAAATGACAGCCGCGTTTTTGCCACAGCCAATATTTACGAAAAAGACCTGAATCAAGTAAAACAGGGTCAGGAAGTCAGGGTAAAAGTTGCTAATTTACCCGATCGCACTTTCAAGGGAAAAATCGCCTTAATTGGGTCATCCGTAGAAGGAGAAACGCGGGTTGTGCCGGTGAAAGCAGAACTAGATAATATTAACGGTGAATTAAAGCCAGGACTGTTTGCTGAGTTGGAAATTTTAACCGACAAAACGGCCACAAATATTTTAGCAATTCCGAGTGCGGCGGTAGTGGATTTTAGCGGTAAAAAAACCGTTTACGTCCAAAATGGCAATGCTTATCAAGCGGTTGAAATTGAACTCGGTCAAACTGCCGGAGATTTAGTTGAAGTTAAGAGGGGTTTATTCGAGGGAGATTTGATAGTAACGCAGCGAGCACCTCAACTTTACGCACAATCTTTGCGGGGCGGCAGCAAGCCCTCAAAAGACGAGGAAAAGAAAAAGGCAACTCCCAAGGTAACAGAGATTAATTTTAATAATTTACCCGTGTCTTTATGGTGGGCGGGAATAGGGGGAGGAGTTGCGATCGCATCCCTGACTTTCACAGCCGGCGTGTTGTGGGGAAATCGGCGCAAATTGCCAGCAATAGCAGCGGATTCTGGAAACAATGCTGCAAATAATGGTTTTTCCGCCTCTAAATCGACCTGGGACGATGAATTGCTGTTACACAATAACAACCATCACGTTAAAAATGCAGAGACAGAAGTCAAGAGTTTGAAGTAACAGCACGACACGGAAGTTACGGATACACGGATAGCTGTTTTTATCAATGCCCAATGCCCAATTCCCAATGCCCAATTCCCAAATTATTAAATGTTCAGCACAATTCTCAGATGGGTAATTAACCGTCGCTGGCTAGTCGTTGTCGCCACCATTATTGTTAGTCTTTGGACATTATATATCATCCCTCAAATGTCGCTTGATGTCTTCCCTCCTTTTGCACCGCCGCAAGTCGAAATTCAGACGGAAGCACCGGGACTCGCGCCGGAAGAAATCGAGTCTTTAGTAACACTGCCGATCGAAAGTGCGATTAACGGAACTCCTGGCGTAACAGCAGTGCGATCGTCTTCGGCTGTGGGCCTTTCTGCGGTTAAGGTAATCTTTGATTGGGGAACTGAAATTTATCAAGCGCGGCAGTTGATAACAGAACGGTTGCAGCAAGCGCAAAGCAAACTCCCGGCTGGGGTAGAAACACCGCAAATTTCTCCGACAACTTCTCCTGTCGGCACTGTTATCACCTATGCTTTTACATCAGAAACTACTCCTTTGATGGAAGTGCGCCGTCTGGTTGATTGGCAAGTCACAAATCGGCTTTTGGCAGTGACTGGGGTTGCTCAAGTGGTGGCTTACGGAGGCGAAGAAAGGCAGTATCAAGTATTAGTAGAACCTGCCAAGTTGAAAGCTTTTAATGTGTCGTTGCAGCAAGTTGCTGAAGCGGCGGCGGCTGCGAATGTTAACGCGCCGGGGGGGTATTTAATTACGCCGGATCGAGAAACTTTAATCCGTGGCGTGGGGCGGATTGAGTCTGTGGAAGATTTGCAGCAATCGGCGATCGCCTCTCGCCACGGAACACCCGTCAGAATTGCTGATGTCGCTGATGTCAAGATTGGTGCTGCAATCAAGCGGGGCGATGGCAGTTTTAACGGCAAAAAAGCTGTGATTGTGATGGTAAACAGACAGCCAGTTGCTGATACTCCGACGGTAACGAAAGCGGTTGAGGCAGCAATGGCTGAGGTGCAGCAAGCTCTGCCCAAAGATATTAAAGTTACTGTCACGTTTCGACAGGAAGAATATATCAATTCCTCGGTGGAGAATGTGCGATCGGCTTTAGTTGAAGGCAGCATCATCGTCACCCTTATTCTCATCCCGTTTTTGATGAATTGGCGGACTCTGACTGTTGTTTTGCTGGATTTTTTCCTAACTTGGCTGTTCGGGCTGCTGGCGATGTATTGGCTGGGGCTGGGGCTGAATACGATGACTTTGGGGGGTTTGTCAGTGGCGATCGGCACTGCGATCGACGATGCGATCGTCTATGCGGAAAATACCTACCGCAATTTGAGAGAAAATACGTCTTCTCTTCATCCGCGCCCGGTGATGGATGTGATTTTTGACGGCAGTCAGGAGGTGCGCGATTCGTTAATTGGAGCAACTGTTATTGGGATTGTGGTGTTTTCTCCTATTTTTACTTTGCCCGGTGTAGAAGGTCGAATTTTTACGCCTATGGGGATTACTTATTTGGTAGTTGTTGTGATTTCCAGTCTGGAATCGCTGTTAATATCTCCGGCTCTTTGCGCTATTTTGTTGCCTAACAAACGCATGAGTGCTGCGGAACCTTGGCTGCCGAGATTTTGCAAGAAAATATATCATTTTTTGATAAAATTGTCAATGCGTTATTCGGGAATAATTTTAGTTTTTGCTGCTGCTAGTATGGTGGCTGCACTAATTATTTTACCATCCTTTGGACGGGTGTTTTTGCCGGAGTTTCAGGAGCAAACTTTGGTGAATACTATTCTGCTTTATCCGGGGGTGTCTTTGGAAACAACAGATAGCGCGGCTTTTGCTATTGAAGATGCACTTAAGGATGATACCAGGTTTGAATACGTGCAAGTGCGATCGGGCAGAGCTCCGGGTGATGCTGATGCTGCGGGTGTCAATTTAGCTCACATCGATATCGGTTTGAGCGAGGAGGGCATGAAAAACAGGCCGAAAACTTTGGAATCGCTGCGGCAGGAATTTGCTAGATTGCCGGGAGTTGCACCCAATATCGGCGGTTTTATTTCTCACCGGATGGATGAGGTTTTGTCAGGTGTCAGAAGTCAGATTGCTGTCAAAATCTTTGGCCCGGATTTGAATCAGCTTCGCAGCATCGGTGCAAAAGTTGAAGAGCAAATGAAAACAGTTGAAGGAATTGTGGATTTGCAACTCGAACCGCAGGTGCCAGTGCCACAAATTCAAATTAAGTTCAACCGCCAAGCTGCGGGTAGATACGGTTTAAAAATCGGAGAGCTTTCTGAAATAATTGAGACAGCTTTAAACGGCAAAGTTGTTTCTCAAGTTTTGGAGGTGCAGCAAACTTTTGACTTAGTTGTTTGGTTGCAGCCTGAAGCCAGAAATAACTTAGAAACTATTCAGAATTTGCTGGTTGATACTCCAAGCGGCAACAAGATTCCCCTCGCCCAAGTTGCGACTGTCAAATACGGTACGGGCCCAAATACGATTAACCGCGAGAATGTTTCTCGCTTGATTGTGGCGGCGGCTAATGCTAAAGGTAGGGATTTGCGATCGGTTGTGAATGAAATTCAAGCTAAAGTCAAACGAGAGGTGCAGTTGCCTTTTGGCTATTTTATCCAGTACGGCGGTCAATTTGAAGCTGAGCAAAGAGCTTCGCAAAATATTATGATATTTAGCGCGATCGCCTTTTTGGTAATTACAGTATTGATGTACTTGTCCGTCAAGTCAATTCCTTCAACTGCTATGATTATGATTAATTTGCCGATCGGATTAGTGGGAGGAGTAATTGCGGTAGCTTTGACTGGCGGCATCATCTCTGTAGCTTCCCTGGTTGGCTTTGTCACATTATTCGGCGTTGCTACCCGTAACGGCTTGCTTTTAGTAGACAACTACAACTCTAAGTTTGCCGAAGGACTGCCTTTTAAGGAAGCAATTATTAAAGGCTCGATGGAACGGCTCAACGCCATCCTGATGACCGCTTTAACTTCAGCTTTGGGTTTAGCACCTTTAGTATTTGAAGGCGGGGCGGGCAAGGAAATCCTCCAACCGCTGTCAGTAGTAGTTTTAGGAGGTTTATTTACTTCTACAGCACTAACTCTGTTAGTTTTGCCAGCTTTGTATGCTCAATTTGGGAAATTTTTACGACCTCAACAACCTCAGCAATCGGTGAAAAACGGAAAAATATAGCGCGTCTAAATCATTTGTACAAATATGTAGGGGCGGGTTCGCCAATGGTTAAAAACGTAGCAAACAGGTTAAATAAACCCGCTCCCACCCCACGAATAACTCCCAAATAACCCTCATATTGACATTGGGGCAAGATGTCAATTTCAACCGCCCAATCATAACGAGAGTATTTAACCCGGACATGATATTACTGGATTTCTTCACTATTCTCGCTGCTTGCATCCACCGTTGCTTCTTTCTCCATCAGCGATTCTACAAGGATTAACGCAATACTGAAGGCACAGCCCAGGTAAGGATCGATACAAATTTGACCGACTTGCAGGATAATTTTAGCAATTAGGATTAAGAATTTGGCGCGCGGGCTAGTATTTAGCATTTCTTTGCCTTCTAATTTGTTTATATTAACTGTTTTAACAGGCGTAAAAATAGCTGAAAATGGGATATTTTTATCCATTAAATACCTGCAAATAATCCAGTCACTAACAAAGGGCTTAAATATAAAAAAATCCAAATTCGGGTTAGGTATCGCCTTTATGACTCCGCGGTCTCAACCGCTACTACACCAACAAAGTCGGCCGGCGCCAACTAATTAATAGAGGGAATAAAAAACTCGAATTTGGTTATAAATCTAAATATTGATAATTAAACGGCAAATAACCTTAAATAGCATTAAATAACAACTGCGGTTTATTCCCGTCAATCTAAAAAACGAATGCTATGCTTTAAATAACAACCAAATAGATTATCGCGATCGGGATACTGCATTCAATATTTTGGCGTTTAAAACAAACATTCCTCATGCCGTGTCCCTACGCAGCAATCGATTTTTGACTGCAAAATCTTGGCTGAGAAGCCGGGTTAATTTAAGCAATCCGGTTTTGGTAAAAAATTATTGAACCCACTCGGAGGTATTTTATGAATGCGGAAAAGTCGTTTACAGTTTTTCTTGAAGATATCGCTGCGAATATTTTTACTGAAACTGCGTCTGAGGTGCAAAAATTATGCTTTCGGCTGCGGTTTCATCCCGACAATCACCAACTCGAAAATACCGATATCGCCGGATTAATTAAAAAACAACTCAACGGCGGTTTTGCTGAAAATTCAATTAATCCAATTTTGGGTGATGTCATTAAGAAAATCAAGGATAAATTTGCACCACAAATGGCAGCGGATGGCATTGATATTGCCAAGCTGACACCGGGGAAAGGTAAACCAAAAGAATCTCCTTGGAAAATTGTTTATCGCTGGTTGCGGATGAGGTGGATTTGGCAAAGTTTGGTGGAGAAAGCCGACAAGCATTGTCAGTGGATTGATTTTCTGCATCCAGAAAACCATCTTGGGCTTGTCATCCCGCCGCCGCGTCAGAAACGACAGCTTCAAGTTAAGGCTGCTTATTCTATGCGAATTGAGTTGCAGCATTCTAGTCGGAATTTACTGCTGCTGAATCAAGGATGGACAACCAAATATGTTTTGACGCCTTCGATCGCTTTTGCACCCAAGTGTCAGCTTGATGGTAAGCCGATGTGGATACCTCAAGATGGATCGATTTTGCGAGAGTGTAACGGATGGATTAATTTTGATACTCCGGGAAAAGAGGAATTTGTCGGGATTGTGTTGGATGAAAATTTAGATTTTGATTGGTTAGATTTGCGGGAAGATAACCACGCACCGACTTGGGATGAGACGCGGCTTTCTCAGTTGTGGAGTTATTTGGAAGGTAAGGAAAATTGGCAGGTTTTTTATCAGGATTTTGAGGTGGTTGGTTAGATACAAAGTCCGCCAGGAAATCAATTCCCACAGCGAGTAGCTAAAGTCAGTTAAAACCGACTGGGAAGGTCGATTTTAGCTGTGGTAGAAACCGGGTTTCTGGTAAAAGCTATGCAAAAAATCCTAAGTTTTTTGTCAGAAACCCGGTTTCTTAGGAGTTATGGAGACTGGTGCAATATATTAGGTAAAATTGACATATTGCACGACGTTCGAGGGGTTATTCGTGGGGGCGGGCGGGTTTATTTAATTTGTTTGTTACCTTGAAAGTCCTTGGCGAACCCGCCCCTACAGGTTATCGCTCGGGTTGCAAGATGTCAGTTAAAACAGACTAGAAAACTTGAAAAATTAGGCTTTTAGTCCTCTTGGGAGGACTTGCGCTATGAGACAGCGATTTGAATCGCTGGCGGGTGATGGGAGAAATGCAAGGTATCAATCAACCCTTGTTTCATCAGGAATGTGTCGAAATTTTTTGTAGATATTATAATTATCAAAGGAAACCCCACATGGACGAACAACGCATACAAGCTTATCTCCAACTCATTTTCTCTCTCCTCAATTGCCCTGATGGACAGGAAATCGAATTATTAGAGGCAAATCCCGATTTAGTTGATGGCGGGTTGTTGGAATGGATGGCATTGGTGGCTGCTGATTTGGCAGATCAAAATGCGGCGGATTGGTTGTTAAATTTTGCCAGTCAATTAGCAGAAGCGTTAGGGATTTCCTCAAGTTCAGCGACGCGAGAAGAATATTTCGCCTTCCTGGGAGAGTTGTTAGATGCAGAATACGAGAGTAATGGTAATCCCCAAGCAGTCTATCGGGTCTTGCAACGGCATCTCAATAAACTGGATACGCATTTTGCCCAAATATTACAGGAAGGAGCGACAGCCCTGATTTCCCAACAACCAGAATATGCAGAATCGATTGTCGCCTTAATTGAAAAAATCAGTGTTCGTATTGAAGAATTCCCCCGGGGAAACATCGCCAACAATCAGGAAATTGCCATTGCTGGCTATGCAGTCGTCCTGCAAAACCGCGAGGAAGATACCGAAATGTGGGCGCACACGCAAAATAATCTTGGGATTGTGTACGGTAACAGAATTAAAGGGGATAAAGCTGAGAATATTGAATTAGCGATCGCTGCCTACACCCTTGCCTTACAAGTAAGAACCCCACAAGCCTTCCCCAAAAAATGGGCAATGACGCAAAATAATCTTGGGACTGCGTACTGTAACAGAATTAAAGGGGATAAAGCTGACAATATTGAATTAGCGATCGCTGCCTACACCCTTGCCTTACAAGTAAGAACCCCACAAGCCTTCCCCAAAAAATGGGCAATGACGCAAAATAATCTTGGGGCTGCCTACAGTGACAGAATAAAAGAGGATAAAGCTGACAATATTGAGTGCGCGATCGGAGCTTACACCAAAGCTTTGCAAGTTTATACCCCACAAGCCTTCCCCCAAGATTGGGCGCAGACGCAAAATAATCTTGGGATTGCGTACTCTCACAGAATAAAAGAGGATAAAGCTGACAATATTGAGTGCGCGATCGCAGCTTTCACCCTGGCTTTGCAAGTTTATACCCCACAAGCCTTCCCGCAATATTGGGCACTGACGCAACATAATCTTGGGATTGCGTACCGTAACAGAATCAAAGGGGATAAAGCTGACAATATTGAGTTAGCGATCGCCACCTACATCCTTGCCTTACAAGTAAGAACCCCACAAGCCTTCCCTCAAGATTGGGCAATGACGCAACATAATCTTGGGAATGCGTACTGTGACAGAATCAAAGGGGATAAAGCTGACAATATTGAATCAGCGATCGCCGCCTACACCCTGGCTTTGCAAGTTTACACCCCACAAGCTTTCCCCCAACATTGGGCAATGGCGCAAAATAGTCTTGGGAATGCGTACCTTAACAGAATCAAAGGGGATAAAGCTGACAATCTTGAGTTAGCGATCGCAGCTTATACCCTTGCCTTACAAGTAAGAACCCCACAAACTTTCCCCCAAGATTGGGCAATGACGCAAAATAATCTTGGGGCTGCCTACAGTGACAGAATCAAAAGGGATAAAGCTGACAATATTGAGTTAGCGATCGCAGCTTACAAGCTGGCTTTACAAGTAAGAAACCCACAATCCTTTCCCCAAGATTGGGCGCAAACGCAAAATAATCTTGGGAATGCGTACTCTCACAGAATAAAAGGGGATAAAGCTGACAATATTGAGTTTGCGATCGCTGCTTACACCCAAGCTTTGCAAATCTACACTCCAGAAGCATTTCCTATCGACTGTCTCGGAACAAGTAGCAATTTAGGCAACCTAGCCTTTGATATCGAAAATTGGCAACTTGCCATCGAAAGCTACGAAAAAGCCATTGCATCCGTTGAACGAAGCCGCAACTGGGCAACTACCGACAAACGCCGCCACGAAATCCTCAAAGAAGCGATCGGAGTTTATTACAGAATGGTGCAAGCCTGTATCAACAACGATCGACTAGATAAAGCCATTGAATATTCCGAACGTTCTCGTTCTAAAACTCTGGGCGATATCATGGCGAGTAACCGCTATTTCGAGCAGGGAGAAATTGACCTCGAACTCAAACAAGCTTGGCAGAAATACGACGATCTGCAACAGCAAATTAACCTGCTTACCCTTGCTTATCAAAACGCAGAAACACAACTAGCAGGCACGAGGCGCATCGCCACGCCGGAAAGTTTGCAAGCAGACGAGGAAGCGATCGAACAGTTAGAAGCCCAAAAACAGCAAACCTGGGAAGAACTCCGCCGCCGCGATCCGGTTTTGGCGGGACAACTCCAAGTCGATCCGTTAAATTTATCCCAGATTCAGCGGTTAATTGATAATGACAAGACTGCCCTGTTGAGTTTTTATACGACTGAAAATGACACCCATATTTTTATCTTGTTGAAAGATCGATCGCCGCAACTCTTCACCTGCGAAGGACAAGGGTTGGCAGCGTTGCAATATTGGTTGGGGCATAACTGGTCGATTCCCTATGTGGAATTCAGAAATACAGGAAACTGGGAATGGAAAGACAAAATGGGGAGTGTTTTGGCAGAACTTTCTGGGCGGTTGCAAGTGAATGAATTGATTGCTAAGTATTTGAATGGAATTGAAGAATTGATTATCGTGCCGCATTTGATGTTGCATCAGATTCCGTTTGCGGCATTGCCTGTTGCCGATCCCCCCCAGCCCCTAGGGCGGTTTCATTCTCAGGACGATCGGGGTTTTGTAGGGGTTGTGCCCCCGTGCGGACCCCGCCCCATCAATGAAAAATCGAGTATTTCACGGAACGGGGCAACCACGGGGGGATTGCCCCTACAAGAAAATGAAACAGTCCTGCTGGGGTTAGGGAGGGTTCTTTCCGCGAATTTCGACTCCATGCGCGGGATCTCAATTCCAAAACCTCAACCCAAAACCCAACCAACTTCGTCCCCAAGCCAATATCTCGGCGATAAATTCCGCCTCCGCGTTGTCCCCAGTTGCCAAATTCTCAGCTATTGCCACGATCGCCCGCCGCTGCACCCGCAACCGATAATGGGTATCGTAGAAGATGCCACCGAAGACTTGCCGTTTACGCGTTACGAGTGCGAAACCCTGGCAAAAAACTACCAAATTCCCCCCATGCGGCGGCTGCAAGGCAAGGATGCCACGATCGACAGCGTAAAACACCTGTTGCGGCAAGTGCAAATCCTCCACACCAGCCACCACGCCGCCTCCAACCTCAACGAACCCCTAGAATCCGCATTACAACTGGCCGATGGTAACTTGAAACCCACATTCCGCAGATATTCACGCAGATTTAATTTCAAAGAAATTCAGAATTGCCAAAACCTCAAATGATTGCTAT
>NZ_JAUBSF010000063.1:0-40639 GCF_036704615.1 Microcoleus sp. K4-B3 | reverse complement strand
AATGGTTATTAAATGGGATCGAAAAATCAAAAATAAAGGCAATGCTATTTTATCCGGTTTAGCTGCGTAGCAGCTTAACTCCTATAGGACTTAAACGGTTACAGTCAGCAATTATTTCTGTGGAGATGGCAGAAAACAATGGCGATCGCTTTACTCTCGACGAACTAGGCTGGCGCATGAATATTTCTAGCAAAACACTGAGCCGATTGTGGTCGTTGGATACAGGTGTAGACCAAAAAACTCTGAAATTGTGCTTCAGCACTTTTAACTTGGAATTACGCAATGAAGACTATGCAATACTAAGTGAAGCGGACAATACTGAAACTTCTCATGCGCTCTCGTTGAATTTAGATACAGAAGAAGTAAATTTGTCTGAGTCTTTATCCGTAAACTCATTTGTTAACGAACAGCCTGACCAAGTTGAAAATCTCTGGTCATACCCGGATGGACCCGTACCTTTGGATTCTCCCTTCTATATCGAACGTCCCCCAATTGAGGAACTGGTTTATCAAGAGGTACATCAACCTGGCTGTATGATTCGGATTCGCTCCCCCAAACAGATGGGTAAGAGTTCTCTTGTGCTGCGACTCTGTGCCTTTGCACAAAAGCAAGGGTATCGCACAGTAAATCTAAATTGCTACCAGATAGATTCTGATTGTCTAACTGACTTAAATAAGCTTTTGCGTAATTTTTGCTGGCAAATTGCAACAGAATTAGGCATTGACCCCAACCTGAATGATATATGGGATGAGGAAGTTGGTTGTAATTTGAATTGTAGCTTTTACTTGCAGGACTATTTGCTCAAGCAGATTCAAAGTCCAGTGGTTCTGGTGTTAAACGAAGTCGATCGCTTTTTTGAATATCCTCAGATTGCTAGTGACTTCTTTGCCTTGTTGCGTTCGTGGTGCGAGTCAGCACGACAAAATCCTAATTGGCAAAAGCTTCGGATAGTAGTGGTTTACTCTACAGAAGAGTATGCCACCCTAAATATCAACCGCTCCCCGTTCAATATTGGGCTACCTATCCGTCTTCCAGAATTTACTCAGCAACAGGTAGAAGACTTAGCCAAGCGACACGGGCTAGACTGGAGTACTGGTAAGGAGTCTGCCCAACTGATATCACTTGTGGGAGGCCATCCATCACTGATTCGGATTGCTCTGTATCATATTTGCTGTCAGGAGATGACTTTAGAAGAACTGATACAGGAGGCTCTAGCCAACGGTGGCATTTACCGTTATCATTTATGGCGACACTGGATAAAACTGCAAGAAAATCCTGATTTGGCTAAGACTTATGCTGAAGTAGTCAAGGCAAAGAAAGCGATGTGTCTTAATCCTATTGAGGCTTATAAACTTGAAAGTTTGGGATTAATTGGCTTTAAGGGCGATCGCATTTTACCCCGTTGCGAACTCTACCGCGCCTATTTTGCAAAACAACTATTGGCAAGTGATACTATTTAAGATTACGGAAAATTTTGATACTTTGATAAAGCTCACTCAATTGAGCATCTAAAAGATTACGCATTTTTCGTTTATGAACGGAAGAGCCATTATCGGTCAACTCAGATCTTGCACCTATCAGGAGAAACACTTAAGGAGCAAATAATTGGTGTAAGAAAAGAACACTAAAACAAAAATTGCTCTCAGTAGGCAAGAGGAGCTAAGATAACTTTACTAACCGTGAGATTACGTAGTCTAGTCCCCAACTCGCACTCTAAGCTATCTTGCCGCAATTGCTGGTGTTCCTTTTTTTACTCGAGCTTAAATGAATGCGTCCTCTTGCACTTAGTTACGGAATATACATTCAACTTTATCGGTGCAAGATCTGAGTCAAGGATTAACAAGATCGATCAAGCAGTGAAGCGATCGCACTTCGCGGAACGCCTTAAGTATTATTACTCAGGTTTCTCCGCAACTGAGGTATTAGCGATAGCGTTAGCGTTAGCGCAGCGAGGCGTTAGCCTAGCGCTGCTGCGTTCGCGTAGCGTCTCGCATAGAAGCGCAGATCGCTCTTTAGTCCTTCAGAGAATAGATAATCTTCTGGCGGGAAGGGAGTAACTACTTGATAAAAGTCAGTTCAAACTGGGCTTTTGGCTCACTGGCGTACTGATCCTCACGAATTCTTGCCACTACAACATCATTGTAGTTATCAGTACGCTGAGTACGGGCTAGGTATTGCGAATTAATAATGGATTTTAAAGCAATCTTACTACCAGTTATGGCAATCTTCCCACCATCTAAGATGACCACCTCAAACTGAGCGGCTTCTGATGCTGTTGACAGACTAGCTACCGCAGAACGGTAGGGAGGTTCAGCCGTTTGCTCTTGTTTATAAGCTACGAACAGACCGTTATTAGCCTTGAGAGCAATCTTATTACCGTCTAACTTAACGACTTCAAAATGAGTTGTGGGGTCGCTGTTGAAGTTGGTAGCTGCTACTTTGGCAATCACAGCTTGTTTAACAGCATCTATACGAGCCAAGTACAAACCATTATCAGCTTTTAAGCCAATAATTCGACCAGTTTGTAAACCTTGCTCTTGCGGCTGAGTGCTTGGCTCTGGATAAAGGGTGCGACCCAGTTTTTTCTCTGGATCTACTGCCTCATTATTCGCAATCCATTTACCACAAAGAAAGACCCACTCCTGACCCGTCTCTTCATCCTTGACAATCACTTTTTCCAAGAACCAGGCAGGCGCATCATTTTGATTGTCGTGACGGACGTGGACACTTTCGAGATTGCCCAAGTCTGTATATTCGATGTCAAAGTAGCGGGTTGAGCCAAGCGGAAAACTTCCGGTCAGATGATTTTCTGCGCTGACACCTAGTGTGCCATCAATAGTAAGATAGACGTTAGCGTCGGTTGCTGCATTTTCCTTATCCCCTGTAACGACAGTTACCTTGTAATTTTTAGTAGGGAGCAATGCCTGAGTGGGGATGATTTCTTCTTCCTTACCAGGATAAGACCAAGATAATTTGATCTCACCAGGCCCGCCCTGGTTGTAGTACTCCAGGATAATAGGATACTTGCGCCCCTTTCTCAACGTGATGGGATGATCGCTTTTGTCTTTTGTAGCGCCGTGTGCCGTCCAATTTTCAATGAGCAATTGGTTATTAACAAACAAGCGAACACCGTCATCAGAGGAAGTGTAAAAAGTGTAGTCTCCACTCACGGGAGGAATTAGCACACCTTTCCAACGTGCAGAAAATGCGTTATTTACACCCGGTGCGGGTTTATCTGTTCCTGCCCAAGTAAATTCGATTTTCGGGTCAGTGCGGACAAGAACCGAGGGGTCTAGTAACGTGTTGTTGTTGAAATAGTAACCTTTTAAACCAGACATCATGGTCTCCTTTGCTTCAAGTCAAGTACAGTCATGTTTTGATAGCGAGCGGTCAACTACTTAATGACGGTCACTTCAAACTGGGCTTTTGGTTCACTGGCGTAGCTAGACTCCCGGACTCTGGCCACTAGGACATCATTAAATTCATCAAGACGTTGAGTACGCGCTAGGTAAAGTTCGTTAACGGCCTTTAAGGCAATCTTGTTACCATCTAAAACGATCACCTCAAACTGAGCTGCTTGTGTTACTGTCGAAAGTTTGGCTACAGCAGAACGGTAGGGAGGAGTACCTGCTTGATCTTCCTGATAAGCTACGAACAGACCATTATCAGCTTTGAGGGCGACTTTATTACCGTCTAACTTGACTACTTCAAAATGAGTAGATGGGTCGTTTATAAGGTTGGCTGCTGGTACTCTAGCAACTACAGCTTGTTTGAGAGAATTTGTACGAGCGAGGTACACACCATTATCGGCCTTTAAGCCAATAATCTGACCGTTGCGTAGACCTTTCGGCTCACTGCTGTCCCCTGGACGCAGGGTACGACCCAGTTTTTTCTCTGGATCTACTTGCTCATTATTCGCAATCCATTTGCCACAAGAGAAGACCCACTCCTGACCCGTCTCTTCATCCTTAACAGTCACTTTATCCAGGAGCCAAGCAGGCGCTTCATTTGAATTGTCGTGACGGACGTGGACACTTTCGAGATTGCCCAAGTCTGTAGAGTCAATGTCAAAATCGCGTGTTGAGCCAGTGGGAAAACTTCCTTCAAGATAGTTTTCTGCACTAACCCCTAGAGTGCCATTAAGAGTGAGGTAGACGTTAGCGTTGGTTTCTGCACCTGGATTTGGCTGATTTGCTGTAACTACAGATACTTTGTAATTTTTGGTAGCGGTAAATGCTTCTGAGGGAATAAGGTCTTCATCCTGACCAGGATATGACCAGAACAAATCGATGACAGCACGTCCAGTTTGGTCATAGAACTCAAGGGTAATCGGATACTTGGCTCCTTCAGACAATTTGACGGGTTTGCTTACGTCTGTTGTAAGAGAGTGGGAATTCCAATTATCGATAATTAATTGATCATCAACCCACAATCGCACACCATCATCTGAACTGGTGCAAAAGGTGTAATCTCCATCTACCGGAGGATTTAGCATACCTTTCCAGCGTACAGAAAACCCATCAGGGTTAACAGTAGGAGCGGGTTCTTTTAGCCAACTAAATCCGATTTTCGGGTCAGTGCGGAGATGGGCTGAAGGTTTCTGTAACGTGGTGTTGTTGAAATAGTAGCCTTTTAAACCAGACATAAGAGTTTCCTTTGCCTCAACTAAAGTCGTGTTTTGATAATGCTTGATACCTGTGCAGTATCCATAGCCTCTGACATCCCTGCAATGTTGATGTCATTCAATCGCGAACAGCAATGAGTGGCAACTATCATCGCCAAGTAAATTGAGCTGTAGGGTCTGACGCAACCTGACTTTCTGGTACTTTCGCCACAAGATTTATTCCGACGCGAGCTAAATAGAGACCGTTATGCGCCTTAATAATCAGCTTGCCGTTGCTCAACGTAAACAGTTCAAACTCACCAGTAGTACCGTATGACCACTGTCTAGTTGTTAAAACAAGATATCCTCTTGAACCCCAAACATAGTTGTTACCCAGTACGTGCATGAAAACTCCAGGGAACAAATGACAGATATTTAGAAATACCTTGTTACCACCCGCAGACTGTATATGGATTCTGCGGTAGAGGGGTAGAATCGAAAACGGCCAGAAGTTTGTAATAACAGGTGCCGTCCATAGGGCTTTACAATACACATTCCACCTGTTATCCGCATACAAATACACGCTTCGACCTGCTAGATTTACTGGTGTGCCGGGGCCAGTATTAGCAGTGGGTGGAACAGGTGGTGGTGGAGGTGGGGTTGGTTTAAACGCACTGGATGGAACAATATCTTCATCCACACCATCGGTATACCAGGATAATGAGACTCTAGCCCCTCCGCTCTTGTCGAAGAATTCCAGCTTGAAGGCATAATCCTTATTAGCTTCAAATTTGGTAGGAAGACTGGTTACTGTGTCAAGGCGGCCATCCCAGTTATCGATGATCAGTTTATCGTCAATCCACAAGCGGACACCATCATCACTTTTATTGGTATCAGTAATAAACTTATACTCGCCAGCTTTTGGAAAGTTAATTGAACCAGTCCAGCGTCCAGAAAATCCATCTGAGTTCACGCCGCTACCAGGAGATCCGGTTTTCCAATTATAGTCAACCACTGGGTCAACACGAGTCAGTACTGGAGTACCGCTCAAGTCGATGTTATTGTAAAACGAAGCTTCTAAACCAGACATGGTGGTTTCTCCTTAATGACACATCGTTATTTTTGTCGATAAGTTGTGACAAACAATTGGCAAGCTTATCTGCGCGTAATTGTTCGCTAGCTGTAGGAGCCAGCAATAAAAAACACTTCGACCTGCAAACAGGCTCGTTTTGAGCCAGGATTATTTGCAACTAAAGTACTCAATGAGCGCCAGGATTAACTGCCATTGGGACAGGATTAAGGTTCAATGGTTGATTCAGGGTAGCCACCGAGATACCCGGCGGTCACCCCATTAGTTGAGGTCTGATTTGGTAGAGGTGTGGTTACCATGATTGAAACTCCGAAAATATAGTGGACTTCATCTCTCCTGCACAAGTGCTGGGTTGCTTGCCTTATGAGTAAATTCCTTTCATGCTTTTAATATTTCAGAATTTTTATGAGAATGCAAGGACACTTAAGACAGTTAAAGAACTCATAAAGACACTTAAGACAGTTAAGCATACATTGTAATTGCTCAACCCCCTTGACAAGAAGACGAGATAGACATTAGATAAAGGAATGGAAAAACTTCCCGACTTAAAACAACTATCGAACGAGGCAAAAGAAGCCTTGATAGTAGAGCTATGGGAGAAAATCCAAAAACTCAGCGCCACATTAGCCACCTACGAACCAAAACCAAAGCCAGAGCCATCTCCCAAAAAAACTAGCAAAAATTCCAGCATTCCACCGTCCTCATGATTCAAGCCCAACATTCAGCCATCGAAAATTGAGGGGAGCCAAAGACAAAAAAGCCTAGTTCGAGTCGGAGGGGGAAGAGAACTACATCCTCTTATGGTTGCGGTCTGGTGCGGGATTATTTGAAAACTAATACAGCAGTGGAGAAGGGCGAAACTCCTGCGGAGTCGCGGCGCGATCGCTCGCTCTGCAATGACAGAAGGACGTTTACAAAAAACAATCACTTTTGAACCACCTTGTCGCTTGGAGTATACGTTCAGTATTGGCGATGGCAGTAAACAGTTTGGATTTGTCAGCTACTGTGTTTCATAAACCTGGAATCTGCTGTATTTGGGGTCTTGGATTGGAAAGTTCGATCGGTCAATCAAACTCATTCACAGCTTGCAAATAGTCGATCGCTGCATCTATCCTCGAAGAATACTTAAAAGCAAACTGATCGAACCAATATCCCTCATCGGAATTCTTATCCAATTTTTTCAGCCAAACCTGAGCTTGCCTAACTTTCTGTCTGTGCGTTTGTACCTCCAACTGCGGCCCCGCGACTTTTTCTGCTGGCCGCGGTTCAAGTGAAGCCACTTCCTGAGCTTTATTTTGGGCTTCGTACTCAGCCTTAAGCGGTTCAAGTGAAGCTGCTTCCTGAGCTTTATTTTGCGCTTCGTACTCAGCCTTAATTTGAGCTAAATCCTTATCCAAAGGACTAGCATACAAATTTATATCTGATGTTTTAAATGTTGGATTTGACGGCGCTTGTGCTTGCACCGACGCCTGACTTTTCAACTCAGCAATTTTTTGAGATGCTTGATACTCTGCCTTAAGTTCACCTAACAGGCGATCGATCGATTCCATAACTTAAACCCCCCTAAAAAATGCTGCTGGGCCAACTGACCCCAATACAATCACGGAAACTTCGCCCGCCTCCTCAATCAGTTATTGCATTCAGCAATACCTCCGTCAGGGTCATTCCTTCAATATCATCCATCGTGACAGTATCAACGATATCGAATTTAGCCCCAGCGCTTTGCAGTTCGTCATCCAATATCTTGAGAAACTTAGTAGCTTCCGGCGCATTCCCTACTTGAATGAAAGAAATCGCCAACTCTTCATCTCGATCGAGCTTCCGCGAAGCCTCTATAATCGTTTTCATCACTTCTTTGCGATCGTCCGGTTCCCCGTCCGTCACCACTAATATTGTTTCCCCATTTTGCTTGGTCTTACCGGATGCTTTGCGCTGAAAAAAACTGTTCAGAGCGTCTTGCAGAACGAGCGCTAAATTCGTAGTTCCAGAAGGTTCGTTTTCTTGGAAAATTTGCACGACTTTAGCGGATGTTACGTTGTCGTAGCGCTTGAAGCGACCGGAAAACAAATAAACTGTTATGCCATCCGGGTCGAGTTCTTCGCATCTATTCGCCAATGCGATGGTCGATTCTTGCATGAGCGCCCACCGACTTTTCCCGCCCATCTGGTCTTTCGTGTACATACTGCCGCTTTTGTCAATGATGATTGTATAATCGCGGTTCTGAAGCATAAGATTTTTCCTGTTAATTAAGTTTTTCCCAAAAAAATCAAAACCAGCGAGCAGAAGCTGTTGAGCTTTAGTTGCTCGCTGCGTTTTTTAGTTGATTTGCGATCGCAAATACCGGAATTTAAGCTGGCACTAAAGCATCTTTAAGTGGCTTCCAGCTAAAAGCTCGATCGCCCCCCATCTCCACTGCTATTTTAACTCGCGGTTCTAACGTCGGCAAAACAGTCAAATACTCAATCTCCTGACTCGACAAAATTTGCCCTTCAATAATCCACAGCACCAGTCCTTTTGCTTTCGGCCGCAAATTGTCTAATTGAGTTTGCAAAATCGGCGGCACGTAGTATGTATAACCCACAGCCGCTTCGTTGCCAGTAGTTTTCTTGCCCAAATGCGGCGGCCGCACCCCGTGAACCCCGGTCAAATACATCGCCAAATCTCCCAAACCCCGCGCCGTAATCGTGTGCGCACCGTAGCCCGCAGCTCTCAGCCGCCGCAGGTAGCGCCCCTCAAATCCTCCCTCTAAAGGAACGTACAGGGCCAGCGACCCCGACTTTTCCAAATCCCGAATCACATCCTTGCCCGTCGTAATCAGTCCCATAAATTTGTCTTGCCTGCTATCTTAAATTTGGTCGATCGCTGCTTGCGAGCTTGAGATATTATAAATCCTCGCTTCTGAGGCGAAAAGTTATCTTCGCGGCCTTGACAAACGGCAAACACTTCATGTACTATAGTGAATTGTCGCCGTAAAAGGATACTGAGTAGCTTGCTGCTCAAGTCCTGGCACAAACAAGCAAGACCGAGATCGAACTCGGAGATCGAACAGGTAAAAAGCCGCGAATCTCAACCCTTGCAAGACTTCCACAAGCTCGCTCCCAAATTTAAAACTCAAATTTTAAACACCGAGGAAAGCTGTTGGTTGATAACAGTTAATTGCAGGAACAATGAAATAAATGTTTCTGCACAAGAGCAAGCGGATTGACGTAAATTTCGCAATCCGAAACCTCTTGCGTAAATAAAAGGAAAAAAATCCGTGTCTGTAGGCATTCTTGGCACTAAACTAGGCATGACTCAAGTGTTTGACGCCGAAGGGAGAGCCATCCCCGTCACCGTCATACAAGCAGGGCCTTGTACAGTAACTCAAATCAAAACAAAACAAACTGACGGCTACGGTGCCGTTCAAGTCGGATACGGCGATGTTAAGCCGAAGGCTCTCAACAAGCCAGAATTGGGACACCTCGCGAAGTCGGCAGCGACACCATTGCGCCACTTGCAGGAATACCGATTGGAAGATACCAGTTCCTTTGAATTAGGCCAACAACTGAAAGCCGATACTTTTGCAGCCGGACAAATAGTAGATGTCATCGGTACGAGCATCGGTAAAGGTTTTGCAGGCTTCCAAAAGCGCCACAACTTTAAACGAGGCCCCATGTCTCACGGTTCCAAAAATCACCGCGAGCCTGGATCGATCGGGCCTGGAACTACTCCCGGTCGCGTTTATCCCGGGAAAAGAATGGCGGGACGTATGGGCAACGTTCAAGTCACCGTCCGCAAACTAACAATTATCCGGGTGGATACAGAGCAGAATTTGCTGCTAATTAAAGGAGCAGTTCCCGGCAAAGCTGGCGCCTTAGTCAATGTTGTGCCTGAGAAAAAAGTAGGACGTTAGTCAGTAGTAAGTAGTCAGTAGTCAGCAGTCAGTAGATAGTGGTTGGCCGTTAGTAGCAAGCAATAACTAAGAACTAAAAGCTGAAAACTAAGAGCTGAAAACTAAGACCTGAGAACAGACAACAGACAACAAACAACAGACAGCAGAAAACTAACAACAGACAACTAACAACAGACAAAGGACAAAAGATATGGTTAACTGTGTAGTGCGAAATTGGCAAGGCGAAGAAGTTGGGGAAACAACTTTAGAACTGCGCGTAGCCAAAGAAGAAAATGCGTCTCACATCGTTCACAGAGCATTGACGCGGCAAATGAATAACGCCCGTCAAGGAAATGCTTGCACCAAAACTCGATCGGAAGTCAGAGGCGGCGGCCGCAAACCCTGGCGTCAAAAAGGCACCGGCCGAGCCAGAGCAGGTTCGATCCGTTCTCCGCTGTGGCGGGGCGGCGGTGTCATATTCGGGCCAAAACCGAGAGACTTTGAAGTCAAAATGAATAAAAAGGAACGCCGTCTCGCTTTGCGGACAGCATTCCAAAGTCGCACCGAAGACATAATTGTGGTTGAAGAATTTGCAGAGCAATTTCCGAGACCGAAAAGCAAAGAATTGCTGAGTGCGATCGCTCGCTGGGGCATCGAACCCGATACAAAAGTTCTGTTAATCCTGCCAGAACCGCAACTAAACGTCTACTTATCAGGACGCAACATCGAATTAGTAAACGTCATCTTGGCAACTTCCCTGAATGTTTACGACGTTCTGGCGGCTGACAAAATTATCGTCACATCTACAGCCATAGCTAAAATTCAGGAGATTTACGGTGAGTAAAATCGACCCCCGCGACTACGCAGATTTGATCCAGCGTCCGATTCTCACCGAGAAAGCTACCCGAATGATGGAATTAAATCAATTCACATTCGACGTAGCTCCCAAAGCGACCAAGCCTCAAATCAAAGCTGCAATCGAAGAACTCTTTAAGGTTAAAGTCATCGGCGTCAACACCCAAAACCCGCCGCGCAAAAAGCGTCGAGTTGGCAAATTCGTCGGCTTTAAACCTTGTTACAAGCGAGCAACCGTAACTCTGACGGACGGAGACTCGATCCGCAAACTCTTATTCCCAGAAGTCTAGACGATTTTGGATTTTAGATTTTAGATTTTAGATTTTAAATTGCGGTTAACTGGTGGAAATTCTCGAACCAGAAAACTCGTAAGTTAACCAAAGATCGCCAATCTTCAACCTAAAATCTAAAATCGATAAACGTCAAATCCAAAATCCAAAATCCAAAATCTAAAATAGATCGATTATGGGCATCCGTTCTTACCGACCTTATACCTCCAGCACCCGGGAACAGACCGTCTCGGACTTCGCTGAAATTACCAGATCAGAGCCTGAAAAGTCTCTAACCAGCAACAAGCACACCAAACAAGGCCGCAACAACCGAGGCGTCATTACCTGTCGCCACCGGGGAGGCGGTCACAAACGGCTGTATAGAGACATCGACTTCCGCCGCGACAAACACAGCATTCCCGCTACCGTCAAGGCGATCGAATACGACCCCAATCGCAACGCCCGCATCGCCCTCCTGTTCTACAAAGACGGCGAAAAACGGTACATCCTGCACCCGCTCAACTTAAACGTCGGTACAGTAATTGTCTCAGGCCCGGACGCGCCGATCGAAATCGGCAACGCCCTGCCCCTGAAGAACATTCCCCTCGGTACCAGCATTCACAACGTCGAGCTAGTACCAGGTAAAGGCGGGCAAATCGTCCGTTCCGCAGGCTCCAGCGCTCAGCTAATGGCAAAAGAAGGTAGCTATGTTACCCTCAAACTCCCCTCCGGCGAACAGCGCAAAGTCCGCGCCGACTGCTACGCCACCATTGGTCAAGTCGGCAACACAGACGCCAGAAACCTCAGCCTCGGTAAAGCCGGCCGCACCCGATGGAAAGGTCGCAGACCCACCGTTCGCGGTAGCGTCATGAACCCCGTAGACCACCCGCACGGCGGTGGCGAAGGCAGGGCTCCCATCGGACGTCCGGGGCCTGTCACTCCTTGGGGAAAACCAGCATTGGGTGCAAAAACTCGACGCAAAAACAAGCGCAGCGACGCTTTAATCGTCCGGCGCCGCCGCAAATCTTCCAAGCGCGGCAAGGGCGGCAGACAAAGTTAGTCATTAGTCATTAGTCATTAGTTTGTATCTTTTGACTGATGACAACTGCTAACTGACAACTAACAACTGACAACTGAACTCATTGGAAAAACCATGTCTCGATCGCTAAAAAAAGGCCCGTTTGTCGCAGATCATCTGATGACAAAAATCGAAAAACTCAACGCCGCAGGCCAAAAACAAGTAATTAAAACTTGGTCGCGAGCTTCCACAATCCTGCCCCAAATGGTAGGCCACACCATCGCCGTTCACAACGGCAGACAGCACGTACCAGTCTACCTCACAGACCAAATGGTAGGTCACAAACTAGGAGAATTTTCCCCCACTCGTACCTTTAGAGGTCACGCTAAAAGTGGTGATAAAAAGGCAAAAAGATAGCCTAATTAGGTGACAGGTAATAGGTAGTAGGAAAAAAAATTACCAATTACCAATTACCTTTTCCCCAATTACCAATTACCAATTACCAAAATCGAAATGGCTATAGATACCACATCCGAAATTAAGGCGATCGCCCGTTACATCAGAACATCCCCCTTCAAAGTGCGCCGTGTCCTAGACCAAATTCGCGGCAAAAGCTATCAAGAAGCGCTGATTTTACTCGAATTCATGCCCTATCGCGCCTGCGAACCAATCGTCAAAGTTTTGCGATCGGCAGTAGCAAACGCCGAACACAATGCAGGATTGGATAAAGCCAAGCTCGTAGTTTCTCAAGCTTACGCAGACCAAGGCCCAGTCCTCAAACGATTCAGACCCCGCGCTCAAGGTCGCGCCTACCAAATCCGCAAGCCAACTTGTCACATTACCGTAGTAGTGGCTCCGCTCGTAGAAAACTAATCAGGGAAAACGTAATAGGTAATAAACAACTTAAAGTTGAAAAAACAGGTAATCACCAATTACCAATTACCAGTTACCAATTACCAATTACCAATTAACTCATCAACTTTTATGGGCCAAAAAATACATCCAATTGGTTTCCGCCTCGGCATTACCCAAGAGCACCGGTCTCGCTGGTTTGCTGACGCCAGAAACTATCCAGAACTCTTGCAAGAAGACTACAAAATTCGCAAGTACGTCCGCAAAACCCTCAGCAATGCTGGGATTTCCTCAGTCAGAATTGAGCGCAAAGCCGATCAAATCGACCTCGAAGTGTTCACCGCCAGACCGGGCGTTGTTGTGGGCCGCGGCGGCGCAGGCATCGAAACTTTGCGCGTCGGTTTGCAGCAGCAACTCGGCAGCAACCGCCAAATCCGCATCAACGTCGTGGAAGTCCAGCGAGTAGATGCCGATGCCACACTGATCGCAGAATACATCGCTCAGCAACTAGAACGGCGCGTATCCTTCCGCCGAGTAGTCCGCCAAGCAATCACCCGCGCCCAAAAAGTAGGCATCCAAGGCATCAAAATTCAAGTCAGCGGACGCCTCAACGGCGCAGAAATCGCACGTACCGAATGGACGCGCGAAGGAAGAGTCCCCTTGCACACGCTGCGGGCAGACATCGACTACTCCTACTGCACTGCTCAAACCATCTACGGTATTCTCGGCATTAAAGTTTGGGTTTTCAAAGGCGAAATTATTCCCGGACAGGAACAGGAGGCTGCACCAAATGCAGCAGTGCCCCGGACTAAACAAAAGCGCCGCCGCCAGAACTTTGAAGATCGATCGAACGAAGGCTAACTAATTGTTAACTGTTAGTTGTCACTTGTTAAGTGTGAGTTGTTCCAAACCAATTAGCAATTAGCAATCACCAATTACCAATTACCAATTACCAATTACCCAACTCCCAAAGCCATGTTAAGCCCTAAAAGAACGAAATTCCGCAAACAACAGCGCGGGCGAATGAGCGGTATTGCCACCCGCGGCAATACAGTTAGCTTTGGCGACTTCGCGCTCCAAGCCGTCGAGCCCGCCTGGATTACTTCCCGCCAAATAGAAGCCGGACGCCGCGCCATGACCCGCTACATCCGCCGGGGCGGCAAAATCTGGATTCGCATTTTTCCCGACAAACCAGTCACCCAGCGCGCAGCAGAAACCCGGATGGGTTCTGGTAAAGGCGCACCTGAGTTTTGGGTTGCCGTCGTCAAACCCGGCCGGGTAATGTTTGAAATTGGCGGCGTAACTGAAGAAACTGCGCGCGAAGCAATGCGTTTGGCTTCTTTCAAATTACCAATTAAAACCAAATTCATCAGCCGCGAAGAAGACCAGTCATAGCGATAATCGAAGGTAGAAGTAGGTCGGCATTGGTCAAAATTTTAAACGGCTACAGCTAATTTAAAATCTGCCATTCATAACTTTTCTTTCCTTCGACATTCAGCATCTAGACAATTCTGTCTTCAAAAGACCGATCGCTAACGAGAAAGCACACAATTATGTCTTTGCCCAAGATTAAAGAAGCTAGAGAATTAAGCGATGCAGCACTAGCAGAGCAAATTTTAGCCGTCAAGCGCCAACTAATGGAATTGCGGCTCCAGCAAGCTACCGGCCGCATGGAAAAGCCTCACCTGTTCAAGCACGCCAAGCACCGCGTCGCTCAATTGATGACAGTTGAACGCGAGCGCCAAATCGCTGCTGATGCAGAAGCGGCAGAAAAATTAGTCGCAGCTAAAGATGCCGCAGATTCGGCTCCAAGCGCAGAAGTCAGCCAAGAGTAAGCAGCAGCCTAGCCTCGGCTCGCACAGTAGCTAAAAAAACTCAATTGCAGAACAACAATAGGTAGGTATGGCAATTAAAGAACGAGTTGGCGTAGTAGTCAGCGACAAGATGGATAAAACCGTCGTGGTAGCAATCGAAAACCGCTCCTCCCACACCAAATACGGCAAAATCGTAGTCCGCACCAAGCGATACAAAGCTCACGACGAAGAAAATCAGTGCAAGTCGGGCGATCGTGTCCGCATCACTGAAACTCGCCCTTTGAGCAAAACCAAACGCTGGACGGTTGCTGAGATTTTCGGTGCAAAAAATGGCTAACAGTTAATTCTTAATTGCTTTGAAGTGTGCGATCGTCAAATCAATCGATCGACCCTGTGATTAACCATCAATTAGCAATTAGCAGTTAGCAGTTAGCAAGCATCAAATTACCTTTTCCCCAATCACCATGATTCAACCCCAGACATACCTCAATGTCGCCGACAATAGCGGAGCCCGCAAACTGATGTGCATCCGCGTATTGGGAGGCGGCAACCGCCGCTACGGCGGAGTCGGCGATGTCATCATTGCCGTCGTCAAAGACGCCATCCCCAATATGGCCGTCAAAAAATCAGATGTCGTGCGGGCTGTCATTGTCAGAACCCGCAAAGGCCTGCGCCGCGACAGCGGCATGAGCATTCGTTTTGACGATAACGCCGCCGTTATTATCAACGTAGACGGCAACCCCAGAGGCACTCGGGTTTTCGGCCCCGTAGCCCGCGAACTGCGCGACAAAAACTTTACTAAAATCGTTTCCTTAGCCCCGGAGGTACTTTAAAATGTACGGAAAAAAGGGTAAACCAACTAGCGAACCGCAGCGCTACAGAATGCACGTCAAAGCAGGCGACACCGTGCAAATAATTACTGGCAAAGAGAAAGGAAAAGTCGGAGAAATCTTAAAGACATATCCTAAAGTCAGCAAAGTAATTGTTAAAGGTGTAAACATCAGAACCAAGCACGTCAAGCCCCAGCAAGAGGGAGAGTCCGGGAAAATAGTCACGTTTGAGGCTCCCATTCACAGCTCAAATGTCATGCACTATTCCGAAAAAGAGAAAATAGCCAGCCGCGTTTGCTATACATTTAGCGAAGATGGTCGGAAACTGCGACAGCTCAAAAAAACCGGAGAAATCATCGATCAATAGTGATTGGTTATCAGTCATCAGTCATTAGTCCGCCTTCTGACAACTGACTTTTCAACTCATAACTAACAGCTAACATCGGTGCCACTGACAAGCGACCAATTCCCTGACCAAGCCCAGGGACAGTTAAGCAAACACAAAAACTATGCCGGACAAACTCAAGGTTCTTTATCAAGGAAAAATCGTTCCCACACTGATGGATCAGTTTAAATATACTAATATCCATCAGGTTCCCAAACTCGTCAAAGTCACCGTGAACCGCGGTTTGGGAGAAGCATCTCAAAATGCTAAGGCACTGGATTCGTCGATCAACGAAATTGGCATCATCACCGGGCAAAAACCGGTGGTGACGCGGGCGAAAAAAGCGATTGCAGGCTTCAAAATCCGCAAAGGAGTACCCGTCGGCGTTATGGTGACGCTGCGCGGCGATCGGATGTACGATTTTCTCGATCGGCTGATAAACCTCGCACTCCCCCGAATCCGCGACTTCCGCGGCATCAGCCCCAAAAGCTTTGACGGGCGCGGCAACTACAGCTTGGGTCTGAGAGAACAGCTAATTTTTCCAGAAATAGAATATGACCGCATCGATCAAATTCGAGGCATGGACATTTCAATTATCACCACAGCAAACACCGACGAAGAAGGACGCGCCTTGCTTAAAGAAATGGGAATGCCGTTCCGGGACAACTAAGCACTAGAGTAAGAAGCAAAAGATGGCAGCTAACGATACCATAGCAGATATGTTGACGCGCATTCGCAATTCTTGCATGGCGCGCCACCAAACAACGCAAATTCCAGCTACAAAAATGACCCGCAGCATCGCGCAAGTCCTCAAAAGTGAAGGCTTTATCAGCGAATTTGAAGAAGCAGAACCAGAAGGGATAAAGCGACATTTAGTGCTTTCTCTAAAGTACAAAGGTAAAACTCGCAAGCCCATTATCACGGCACTTAAGCGAGTCAGCAAACCAGGACTGCGCGTTTACTCGAACCGTAAAGAATTGCCCAGAGTGTTAGGCGGAATTGGCATAGCCATTATTTCTACCTCCAGCGGCATTATGACGGATAGAGAAGCTCGACGCCAAGGTTTGGGCGGTGAAGTGCTTTGTTATGTTTGGTAGTCATTAGTCATTAGTCATTAGTCGCTGGTCGTTGGCAACAGACTCCAAAATCAATCACTAAGGACTAATAACTAAAGACTAATAATCAAGGACTAATAACTAAAAACAAAGGACAAAAAACTATGTCGCGAATTGGCAAGCGTCCGATTAGCATTCCCAATAAAGTCACCATCACCCTAGACGGTCAAAAAGTAGCCGTCAAAGGCCCTAAAGGTGAACTTTCCCGAGTTATCCCAGCCGAAATCCTCATGGGACTCGAAGGCGAGACTTTACTCGTTACCCGCCGAGACGAATCTCGCGTCGCCAGACAACTGCACGGCTTGTGCCGCACCCTAGTCGCCAACATGGTCGAAGGTGTATCCCAAGGTTTTCAGCGGCGCCTCGAAATTATCGGCACAGGTTATCGGGCACAGGTTCAAGGACGGAACCTGATTTTAAACGTCGGTTACAGCAAGCCGGTTGAAATGCCTCCTCCAGAAGGCATCACAATGGCAGTTGAAGGTAACACCAACGTCATTGTCTCCGGCATTGACAAAGAACTCGTAGGCAATACAGCAGCCCGCATCCGCGCGGTGCGTCCGCCCGAAGTCTATAAAGGCAAAGGCATTCGCTACAGCGGCGAAGTCGTCCGGCGCAAAGCTGGTAAAACAGGCAAAACAGGTAAGAAGTAACAATGAAGCTTACTCGCAAAGAATCAGTCCACCGCAGACACCGCCGGGTGCGGCGCAAGGTGTTCGGCACCTCCGAACGTCCCAGACTAGCGGTATTTCGCTCAGAGCAGCACATCTACGCTCAAGTAATCGACGACACCGCACAGCACACTTTGGCTGCTGCGTCAACTCTCGATCCCGAATTGAAGTCAACTCTCAGTTCTGGTGGCAACTGCTCCGCGAGCGCCCAAGTCGGTCAGTTGATTGCCAAACGCTGTTCCAGCGCTGGCATAGTCAAAGTCGTATTCGATCGCGGGGGCAACCTCTATCACGGTCGCGTCAAAGCCCTCGCAGAAGCAGCTCGCGAAGCGGGGTTAGACTTCTAGAGGGGGTAATGGGTAGCGGGTAATGAGTAATTAAAAAGTAAAAAGTCAAAAGTTGAAAGTGAAAAGGCCAAATCCAGATTTCTTCTATTTTTACTTTTTACTCAAACAATTACCACTTGCCGATCGCCTTTCACCAATTACTAATTCCCACAGGACAAAACTATGGCAGAACAAAAAGAACAGCGCAACAAGAAAAAAAGCAGCAGTAACAAAACACGCGAAAAAGAATCCGAATGGCAAGAGCGGGTCGTTCAGATCCGGCGCGTTACTAAAGTAGTCAAAGGTGGTAAAAAACTTAGCTTCCGCGCCATAGTCATTATCGGTAACGAACGCGGTCAAGTTGGAGTGGGAGTCGGCAAAGCTAGCGACGTAATCGGTGCCGTTAAAAAAGGCGTCGCTGACGGCAAAAAGCACCTAATTGAAGTTCCCCTCACCAAAGCTAACTCCATCCCTCACCCCATCAACGGTGCAGGCGGCGGAGCCAAAGTCATGATGCGTCCGGCAGCACCCGGAACAGGGGTAATTGCAGGGGGAGCAGTGCGAACTGTTCTCGAACTAGCAGGAGTCCGCAACATCTTAGCCAAACAGCTAGGTTCCGGAAATCCCTTAAACAACGCCCGAGCAGCAGTCAATGCCCTCTCCACCCTCCGCACCTTGTCCGAAGTTGCTCAAGAACGCGGAATTCCAGTAGAAAACCTCTACGGTTAGGGCATAGAGAATGGGAAACTGTAAGTTTTGAGTGTTAAGTGCTTGCGTGGAAAATAAAAAAATCCGCAACTCAAAACTCACGCACTCAAAACTACTGCGTACCCGCTCTCTAAATACCAATTACCAATTACCAATTACTAAAACTATGAGATTGCAAGACGCCCGACCCAAAGCAGGCTCCCAAAAGCGCCCCCGACGCTTGGGCAGAGGTATTTCTGCCGGTCAAGGCGCGAGCTCCGGCAAAGGGATGCGCGGTCAAAAATCTAGAGCCGGTAGCGGCACTAGACCCGGTTTTGAAGGTGGTCAAAATCCCCTTTACCGCCGCCTGCCTAAGCTGAAAAGCTTCCCTTTAGTGAACCGCAAAGAGTACACTACCATTAATGTAAGTAAATTAGCATCGCTGCCAGCAAACACAGAAGTTACTCTCACCTCTTTGATCCAAGCAAAAATTGTCACCACAGACGACGGGCCGCTGAAAATCTTAGGAGATGGCGAACTGAATGTGCCTTTGCAAGTGCGGGCCTCGGCTTTTACTGCAGGTGCTCGCACCAAAATTGAAGCCGCCGGCGGAAGTTGCGAATTAGTTGCGTAAAGATTTGAGGTTTGAGAGTCTGTCCAAATCTCAAATCCTCAAGCTTGCTATCAGAAAATGATTTAGTCGAAAATCCCAAATCTAAAATCCAAAATCGTAACTATGGACGTTAGTAGAGAGAAAGCGCCAACTGCACAAGAGACGTTCATGCAGATGGCTCAAGCTGCTGGTTTGCGAGGCCGCATCCTCGTAACCATTGGCTTACTGATTTTAGTACGCCTGGGTGTTCACTTGCCAGTCCCCGGCATCGATCGAGTCGCCTTTGCCCAAAACGTCCAAAATAGCCCTTTAATTGGCTTTTTGGATTTGTTCTCAGGAGGTGGCTTGTCAGCTTTGGGGATTTTCGCGCTGGGGATTTTACCCTACATTAATGCTTCAATTATTGTGCAGCTTCTAACTGCGGCTCTGCCAAGTTTAGAAGAC
Source organism: Microcoleus sp. K4-B3 (assembly GCF_036704615.1). NCBI lineage: Bacteria > Bacillati > Cyanobacteriota > Cyanophyceae > Oscillatoriales > Microcoleaceae > Microcoleus > Microcoleus sp. K4-B3. The sequence goes on along the minus strand of NZ_JAUBSF010000063.1, from coordinate 21,196 downwards.
TTGCAGAAAAATGAAGGAGAAGCAGGGCGACGCAAGATTTCTCAAATTACTCGCTACGTTTCTTTGGGCTGGGCAATTTTGCAAAGCGTTGGCATTGCGATTTGGGTCAGCCCTTTTGCTCAAGCTCCAGCGCCTTTATTCATAGCACAAACTGCTTTGGCCCTGACGGCCGGCTCAATGTTTGTGATGTGGATATCGGAAGTGGTGACGGAGCGAGGTATCGGGAACGGAGCGTCGCTGCTGATTTTTATCAATATTGTGTCGGTATTGCCGCGCTCTTTGGGACAAACTTTTGAATTGGCTCAAAGTGGGGACACGCAAGTTGTCGGCCGTGTAGTAGTTCTGCTGCTGGTCTTTTTGGTGACGATTGTCGGGATTGTTTTTGTTCAGGAAGGTACTCGTCGCATTCCGATTATTTCGGCCCGCCGCCAAGTCGGCCGCAAAGTTTATCGGGAGAGCCGGAGCTATCTGCCCCTGCGCTTGAATCAAGGCGGAGTGATGCCGATTATTTTTGCATCTTCGGTTTTGATTGTGCCTTCTTTCCTAGCTCAGTCTCTCAATAACCCGTTTTTGGTTCAAGTTGCTAATGTTTTGAGTCCGAACGGGCCGGCGCCTTGGGCTTACGCGCTGTTTTATCTGACTTTGATTCTGTTTTTCAGCTATTTCTACGCTTCGTTGATTGTCAACCCCGTAGATATGTCTCAGAACTTGAAGAAAATGGGTGCCAGCATTCCTGGAATTCGTCCGGGTCAGAAAACCAGCGATTATGTGGAGAAGGTTTTGAACCGTTTGACTTTCTTGGGAGCGATATTTCTCGGTCTGGTGGCCATTGTACCAACTGCTGTGGAAAGCGCGATCGGAGTTCAAACTTTTAGAGGTTTTGGCGCAACTTCCCTACTGATTCTAGTAGGTGTCGCGATCGAAACTGCTAAGCAAATTCAAACTTACGTCATCTCCCAACGATATGAAGGAATGGTGAAGTAATCGCAATGCACTTGATTTTTATGGGGCCTCCAGGGGCAGGAAAGGGAACTCAGGCTCAGCTTTTAGCAGCTCTCTGGAAAATACCCCACATTTCTACCGGTGACATCCTACGCGCCTGCGTAGTTGCCAAAACGGACTTGGGTCAAAAGGCACAATCCTACATGGATCGGGGAGAGTTAGTTCCTGACGAGTTATTGATGGATATCGTGCAAGAACGTATGAATCAGCCAGATGCTAGTGCTGGCTGGATTCTCGACGGCTTTCCCCGCACAGTCTCACAGGCAGCTTTTTTTGACAAACTGCTCTGCGATGTTGGCGGTGGGGGAAGTGCGTCTGGAAAGGACTGCGATCTCAGAGCTGTCAATTTGGACGTTCCTGACAATATTTTGGTGGCTCGCCTGTTGTCGCGGGGTCGCCAAGATGACAACGAGGAAACGATCCGCCGCCGGTTGCAAGTTTATCGCGAGCAAACTGAACCTTTGATTGAGTTTTACAGAAACCGCGAACAGTTAGTTGCGGTTGATGGCGATCGATCCATGGAATTAGTCACCGCAGAACTGCAACAAGCTCTCTCGGGCGACTCTTGAACCCTCTCAATACAGCTTGTTACTCACAAGCTTTTGCTAAGATATGTTAACTAGGAGCTTTTTGTGCTATCAGGTTTTGTGAGGGTTGCTAGTTCCCGGATTGAACTCGATACTAATTGCCACAACTTTACTCAAGTAAAGCTAAAGCGAGCGGTTGGTTGAGTCAAGAAATCGATCGAGTCGCCCGAATTCTTGCCCCCGTTCCCGTTTGACTCCTACCAGTAAATAGTCTTTGAGGCAAACAGCGGGACACTCCTAGTTAATCAAATGTAGAGTTGAGGTAAATACCAAATTGTCTAAGCAAGATTTAATTGAAATGGAAGGGACAGTGACGGAATCCCTGCCCAATGCGATGTTTCGCGTTGACCTAGATAATGGGTTTAACGTGCTAGCTCACATTTCCGGCAAGATCCGCCGCAACTACATCAAAATTCTGCCTGGCGATCGCGTCAAAGTCGAATTGACTCCCTACGACTTGACCAAAGGTAGGATTACTTATCGCCTTCGGAAAAAATAGGCTTAGATAAAACTTTCTAAAAACTAATTCTAAGTTTAATTAGAGAGAATTTGGTAAAAAGCGTCAAATTTATGCTATAATGCTACGTTTGTAGTGTTGCCGAGAAGGGCGTCAACAACCCACCGGTGTACCGGGTTAAGTCATTGCTACGCCGTAAAAGTATCGCTCGCCAACACTCTGGCGCAGGCGAACTTTACCCCAGCAATGGGAGTGGGTGCAAGCGGGCTCCTTCATGAAACAACCCGCACTTTATACAATTTAATCGAGGAGAGGCCTACACCTTGCCCAGCCTCTCCTCCCACCGCTCTACGGGCAGTCCCAGCGTGCCTGCTCTCCGGTAGAGCGGGGTTCTCCAGGCAGGAAGAAAGATGAAAGTTCGAGCATCTGTCAAAAAAATTTGTGAAAAATGTCGCGTCATCCGCCGTCGCGGTCGAGTGATGGTGATATGCACTAACCCGAAACACAAACAGCGCCAAGGTTAGAAAAAAGGAAGATTGGGCAATGCACGCAGGTGCATCCTAATTGAACATTGTAGCCAAACAGGAAAACTAGGGAGACAAAAAGTGTGGCACGGATTGCCGGGGTAGACCTTCCACGCGATAAGCGCGTCGAAATAGGTCTGACATACATTTACGGAATAGGCTTGTCGCGGGCCCAAAAAATTATCGCTGCAACAGGCGTAAATCCTGACACTCGCGTCAAGGATTTAACAGAGGCCGACGTGACAGCTCTGCGGGCTCATGTAGAAACCACATACCAAATCGAAGGAGACCTCCGGCGCTGGGAGTCAATGAACATCAAGCGCCTGATGGACATCGGAACTTATCGCGGTCGGCGTCACCGTTTGGGTCTGCCGGTGCGGGGACAACGAACCCGTACCAACGCCAGAACCCGTCGCGGCGTCCGCCGAACAGTTGCGGGCAAGAAAAAGGCACCTTCCAAGAAGTAACATCTTTTTGGGAAAAATACGCTGGGGGCTGCTGGCTCCTAGCGCTTCGGAACATTAGTTGAGAGAAACGTTAAAGAGACTAATATGGCGCGACAACAAACAGGCAAGAAATCTGGTGCAAAAAAGCAGAAACGGAATGTACCCAATGGGGTAGGCTACATCCAGTCTACCTTTAACAACACGATTGTAACTATTACCGACCTCAACGGCGAAGTAATATCTTGGGCATCAGCAGGTTCCAGCGGTTTTAAAGGAGCTAAGAAGGGGACTCCCTTTGCAGCTCAAACAGCAGCAGAAAGTGCTGCCCGCAGAGCCAACGACCAAGGAATGCGCCAAATAGAAGTAATGGTGAGCGGGCCCGGAGCAGGTCGAGAAACTGCAATTCGGGCGCTGCAAGGGGCGGGACTGGAAATCACCCTGATTAGAGATGTTACCCCAATTCCTCACAACGGCTGTCGCCCTCCCAAGCGGCGTAGAGTCTAAAACGATTTGAGATTTTAGATTTTAGATTTTGGATAATGGCTAACTGCTTAAAGTCAAAAACTAATGGTTCTAACTGTTGCCCCGTCCATCCAAAATCCGAAATCCGTTCAGGGGTATGCTCTGCAATCTAAAATCCAAAATCAAAAATCCAAAGTGGAAAAGGGAGGTCACTCCGTGGCGCAGTTTCAAATTGAATGTATAGAGTCTAACACTGACAAAGACCGCAGTCAGTACGGAAAATTTGTCTTGGAACCGCTCGATCGCGGTCAGGGAACAACTGTTGGGAATGCGCTGAGGCGAGTTCTGCTGTCTAATTTGGAAGGGACGGCAGTAACTTCAGTCCGAATCGCGGGCGTCAATCACGAATTTGCCACGATCGAAGGGGTACGCGAGGACGTTCTAGAAATTCTCCTGAACATGAAAGAGGTAGTCCTCAAAACTCATTCTCAGCAGCCGCAAATCGGCAGGTTGCGGATTGAGGGCCCCGTCACAGTTACGGCCGATCGATTCGATTTGCCCTCTGAGGTGGAATTGATCGATAAATCTCAGTACATTGCAACTCTCTCCCCCGGCTCTGTTCTGGAAATGGAATTCAGAATTGAAAAAGGCATCGGATACCGAGCAGTAGACCGCAGTCGCGATGATGGGTCGGCTTTGGATTTTCTTCAAATTGACGCCATCTTTATGCCGATTCGCAGAGTCAACTACAGCGTTGAAGATGCTCGGGTAGGCGGCACTGTCGAGAAAGACCGGCTGATTATGGAAATCTGGACTGATGGCAGCGTGACTCCTCAAGAAGCTTTGAGTCAATCTGCCCACATCCTGGTAGATTTATTTGCACCTCTCAAAGACATCACCCAAGATTCTCTCAAACCAGAGTATCCAGGTGAAGCCGATCCTACCAGCCAAATTCCCATCGAAGAATTGCAGTTGTCCGTCCGGGCTTACAACTGTCTCAAGCGGGCTCAGATCAACTCAGTCGCAGACTTATTGGATTATACCCAAGAAGACTTGCTCGAGATCAAGAACTTCGGGCAGAAGTCCGCAGAAGAAGTGATTGAAGCTTTACAAAAACGCTTGGGCATTACCTTGCCACAGGAAAAATCAGCTAAAAGTTAATCAACGGGTAACGGGTAAAAAAGTTCTGAATTTTAAGTAGGTGAGTTTTTAAGTTAAAGAATTCACCGCTCAAAACTCGCGGACTATCCCGGCGCCCAATTACCAATTACCAATTACCAACTGCCATGCGTCACCGCTGTCGCGTTCCCCAACTCAGCAAACCGGCTGACCAGCGCCGCGCCCTACTGCGCTCGCTGACCACCGAATTAATCCGCCACGGTAAAATCACTACCACTCTCGCCCGCGCCAAAGCGCTGCGCTCAGAGGCGGACAGGATGATTACCCTCGCCAAAGATGGCTCCTTGGCCTCTCGCCGCCAAGCTATGGGCTATATCTACGATAAACAGTTAGTACACGCCTTGTTTGAGGCGGCACAAGAACGGTACGGCTCGCGCAACGGGGGCTACACCCGGGTAGTACGAACTGTCCCCCGTCAAGGAGACAATTCCGAAATGGCGATCGTGGAACTGGTTTAATTCAATTTTGGGTTGGAGATTTGTGATTTATGACTGACAATCCAAAATCCCCAATCGAAAATCCCCAATCGATACAGCGCGTTGCTCTGGTGATCCAATACCTCGGCACTAACTTTCACGGTTGGCAGCGACAGCCGAACCAGCGTACAGTACAAGAAGAAATTGAAACAGCAATATCGACTGTTCTGGAACGCCCGGTAACGCTGCACGCTGCCGGGAGAACCGATGCGGGAGTTCACGCCGCTGCTCAAGTAGCCCATTTTGACGCCCTGGGCCCAATTCCGGCTCACCGCTGGGCAAGCGTTCTCAACTCTCGACTGGCAAAAGATATTTTAATTCGAGCTTCGGCAAAGGTGGAACCCACCTGGCACGCTCGGTTCTCAGCCAGTTGGCGGCGCTATCGCTACACCCTTTATACAGACCCGACCCCTAATTTGTTTGTGCGTCCTTTTGCTTGGCACTGCTATCACGCTCCTGTGGATGAATCTTTGATTCAGACAGCTTTGACGCCGCTAATCGGGCGGCATCACCTGGCTGCTTTCCACCGCGCGGGGTCTGCCCGCCCCCATTCCTGGGTGGACGTACAAGCGGCAGAGTGTCACCGTTCTGGGCCTCTTGTCTATATTGAGGTTCAGGCTAGCGGGTTTCTGTACGGGATGATGCGGCTGCTGGTGGGGTTGCTGGTGCAGGTGGGTCGCGGGGAAAGGCCGATCGACAATTTTACAGATATCTGGGTCAACGAACGCCGAGAACTGGTAAAATATGCCGCCCCCGCTCAAGGTTTGTGCCTGCTGCGAGTTGGCTATCAAGACTTTCCCTTTTCTCCAGATGTCTGGTACGACACTCAGCCAAAATTAGTCATTAGTCAGCAGTCATTAGTCATTAGGTAACTACTAATAAAAAACTAAGGACAACTAACAATAAAAAACTGACAACTGACCACAGACAACTAACAACAGTTAACAGTTAACAGACAACTAACAACAAACAATGAACAAAACTTACGTCCCTACTCAAGACTCCCTAGAGCACAAGTGGTACGTGGTCGATGCCGCCGACCAGCGGCTGGGCCGTCTGGCAACTGAAGTTGCCATGTACCTCCGGGGGAAACACAAACCGACTTACACTCCTTCTATGGATACCGGCGATTTCGTAATTGTCATCAATGCCGAAAAAATCGCTGTGACTGGCAAAAAACGCAGCCAGAAAATCTACCGCCGCCATTCTGGAAGACCGGGCGGCATGAAAACAGAAACTTTTGCCAAATTGCAAGCACGTTTGCCCGAAAGAATTGTCGAAGAAGCTATTCGGGGAATGCTGCCTCACACTTCTCTAGGCAGACAATTGTTTACTAAGCTGAAGGTGTACGCTGGCCCAAACCACCCGCACCAAGCTCAAAAACCAGAAGAGTTAATTGTTCACACGATTCCGGGAGGAAATGACTAATGCAAGCAACAGATACCGGCCGCGCTGTGTACTGGGGTACCGGTCGCCGCAAATGTTCAGTAGCGCGGGTGCGCTTGGTTCCCGGCACTGGCATACTGACTGTCAATGGCAAAGAGGGGGATTTGTACCTGCAATTCAACCCTACTTATTTGGCTCTCGCTAAGGCCCCTCTGGAAACTTTGGGTCTGGAAAATGAGTACGACATTTTGGTAAAAGTCGAAGGCGGTGGCTTGACAGGTCAGGCTGACTCGATTCGCTTGGGTGTCGCTAGAGCACTTTGTCAATTAGACCCGGACAACCGCAAGCCTTTGAAGACTGAGGGCTATTTGACTCGCGACCCGCGGGCCAAAGAACGGAAAAAGTACGGTTTGCGGAAAGCTCGCAAAGCTCCTCAATACTCGAAGCGGTAATCGAGGTTCGGCAGCGGATTGTGTAACGGATGTAACGGATAGAACGGATGTAACGGATAGAAGGAAGAGGGAAGAGGGAAGAAGGCAAAATTATCCAGATTCTATCTTCCTTTTTTTTCAAGTCTATTTGCTATGGACGATCGCTGGTTCCAACAGATATAAGGCAAAATTCGTGCTGTTGTTGGTGTACAAGTCCTGCGGCAGCTAAAATGGTAGTAAAGTCAAAAATTAGAGAGTAAAAAACAATGGCGAAAGCTGGCATTCACCCTGAGTGGTATCCCGAATCTCAGGTTTATTGCAACGGGGAACTGGTGATGACTGTTGGTTCAACTAGACCAAAGCTTCAAGTTGATGTCTGGTCGGGAAATCATCCTTTTTATACTGGCACTCAGAAAATTATTGATACTGAAGGTCGTGTGGAGCGCTTTATGCGGAAATACGGCATGACGGAAGTAGAAATGCCGAAGGCAGATGCTTCCTCTGGGCCGCTGAAAATGGAAGAGCCGAAAGCAGATGCTTCTAAGGCTGCTGGTAAAGGCAAAAAGAAGAAGTAGCCGGATTGTCATTTGTCCGCAGTTTGTTGAGAGTAGTTCTTTCTACCGACAACTTACCGCCCTCGGATTTTAGATTTTAGATTGAAGACTTGCAATGCAGGCAGTTGAGTTCGATCGAGTTAAGTTAGATCGACATTCTATCCTAACTGCTCTTGAGTTCTAAAATCTAAAATCTAAAATCTAAAATCTAAAATCGATCCGCCCTCGGATTGGAGAGTTTAGATTGAAGACTTGCAATGCAGGCAGTTGAGTTCGATAGAGTTAAGTTCGATCGAGATTCTATCCCAACTGTTCTTCAAATCTAAAATCTAAAATCTAAAATCTAAAATCTAAAATCGATTGACAAAGGACAACTGACAATGGCTGAATCTTATTTGCTGGATAAATTGAAGTCTGTAGAGCAAACTTTTAATGAGTTGACTCGCCGCATGGCTGACCCGGATGTGGCTAGGGACAATCAAGAGTTTCAACGGGTAGCGAAAGCTCGATCGTCCTTGGAGGAAGTGGTCGATACTTTTGCCCTGTGGAAAACCACTCAGGAAGATTTGGTGGGCGCGCGACAGGTTCTCAAGGAAGCCGCGGGCGATCGAGATATGCAAGAAATGGCTGCGCTGGAAGTTCAGGAACTTGAGTCGAAGCTGGAGAATTTGGAAAGTCGTTTGAAGGTTTTGCTGCTCCCCCGCGACCCGAACGATGACAAGAATATTATGCTGGAAATTCGGGCCGGTACTGGCGGAGATGAGGCTAGTATTTGGGCTGGAGATTTGCTGCGGCTGTATTCGCGCTACGCTCAAACTCAAGGCTGGCAGGTGAAGTTGGTGAGCGAGTCGCTGGCGGAAATGGGCGGCTTTAAAGAGGTGATTCTGGAAATTACAGGCGACAGCGTTTACAGCAAGCTGAAGTTTGAGGCTGGGGTACACCGGGTGCAGCGAGTGCCTGTGACTGAGGCTGGCGGCCGAGTGCATACTTCGACGGCGACGGTGGCTGTGATGCCCGAGGTGGATGATGTGGAGATTCACATCGATCCGAAGGATATTGAGATGAGTACGGCTCGATCGGGCGGCGCTGGCGGTCAAAACGTGAACAAGGTGGAAACTGCTGCGGATTTGTTTCACAAGCCGACGGGAATTCGGATTTTCTGTACTGAGGAGCGCAGTCAGTTGCAGAATAAGGAGCGGGCGATGCAGATTTTGCGGGCTAAGCTCTATGAGATGAAGTTGCGGGAACAGCAGGATGAGGTGAAGTCGCGGCGTTTGGCTCAGGTTGGTACTGGTTCGCGATCGGAGAAGATTCGCACTTACAACTATAAGGACAATCGGGCTACCGACCACCGTTTGGGGGAAAATTTCTCGCTCAATAGTGTTTTGGAAGGGGATATTGAGGGGATTATTCAGACTTGCATTTCTCAGGATCAGCAGGAACGTTTGGCTGAGTTGGCTGCTTCTACTAATTGATGGAGTGATGGGGAGCTAGGCGCATTGTTTGCTCAGCCTCAGTTCCCTTGTGACGCGGGAGATATGGTTGAGCAGGGCTTCCCAAATTGCATCGGCGCTTTGGACGGGATACTTGAAATGTTCGAGGTCGTATTGTACGATGATTTCTAGAGGTGCTAGGGTTTGCTGGTTTCTACAACTGGAAATTGTGGCGATCGCCTCTTGCTGCCATCTGGCAAATAGTCTGTAGCTGAAAAAGGAACTGCATTTTTGTCCTTTCTTGTTCAGGTAAACAACTATTACCTGGTGCTGTTTGGGATACACTTTGACTATGCGGTTGACGGGCATTCTCAGGGCTTCGGCTGCTTCTATTTTGGAGATTTGCCAGCACTGGGGTTTTAGCCAACCGGAGGCTGTGAGGCTTTGACGGGTGCGGCTGGGCTTGTGAGTTTTTAGATTGCGTCTCTTGGTCATTTTTACTTTCCCTGATGTCTGTCTTGGGTTTTAAAGTTCGATCGGGCTGTCCCCTTATGTTGGGTTCCTAGCTCAGAACCATTTGTTTAGCGACTCCTTGGGTCTATCAAAACTTAAGTTGTAATTATTAGTTTACTTGCAATTGCTTCCAGTGTCAAGTGTAATTATGAATTGCAAGTGGAAAATTCTGGAGTTGGGAAGTAAACTGAATTATGTGGGATTAAGTAGTGACAGCAGTTGTGAACGCAGAAGCTAAGAAAAAATTGATCGAGATTGTCAAACTAGCTCGCGGTTCCATGAGTCAGCGGGGATTCGGCAAGCTTCTGGGTGTCTCTGCGACAGCCGTTCAGTTGTGGGAAAAAGGTCAGAGCATCCCAGATACAGAAAATTTGGCTCAGATTGCTGTGAGGGCGGGGTTTACACTTGAAGAGTTGCTGGCTCATCTGGAAGGCAAGCCCATGCGTGAACCCGTAGATACTAACGATCTGCTTAAGAAAATTCAATGTATACCCATTAGTGAGTTAGCAGTCATTGGTAGAGCCGTGATGGATAGGCTCGCTGCTGCTGCTGAGTCTTCTGGGAAATATAGTTGATGTATCAGTTGGCAAGTAGACTGCTATATACGATCGAGTAGCTTTTAATTCGTGAACATCCAAAAGTGTCAAACCGATGTTCAAGCTGCTAATTTTAATTTTTATGGTGCTGCCCGATCGCCGATCGATACAATGATAGATATCCTAAATCTGTGTTGACGATGAACGTTATTCTTGCCATACCAGAAGAGCTGCAAACCTATATTGAGGATCAAATTCAGGCAGGGGCTTATGCCAGTGCGGTAGAGTATTTTCTAGATTTGGTGCAGCAAAATCGCCAGCGAAAACAGGCACAAGCCAAACTAGAAGGTTTACTGCAAGAGGGTTTAGACTCGGAGGTCGAACCCTTGACGGCTGCGTACTGGCAGAATTTGCGGGCATCGGTTTTGGGTGGCGATTCACAACCAGTACGAGCGATCTATACAATAAAGAAACCGATGCAACAGAATGGCATTAACCTACGGCAAATTCTGTGAACTGGCGCATATAGGGTGCATGGAACCCCAGAACAATATCATCTTTAGCAATACCTAATTCCATCAAATCCAGGGTGATATCGTCTGCCGTTGTGTTGAGTTGTAGCCAGATTTTTTCATCTTTAATATCGAGATGTAAAATCGGGCCGTAGACACGCTTACTTTTGTACCAGCCGACATACACTAATTGGTAATGGTCGCGCTGTGGATCGAACAGAATTTGGAGTTCTAACTCTGAATTGCTAGAAGTTCCAGAACGCATCTGAGCATAGTTGAGTAAGGCTTGCTGCACGGCATTTCGATAACGATCTAGTTTAGCCATTGTCTGATTTCCTCTCTGGTAGGATCGTAGACGATGAGACGGGTTTGACTCCTTTGAATGACGGATTGAATGAAGGGAACAACAAAAGGCGTTGCTGATTCACGGTATGAATAAACTTTTCACTTGATGTTACAAAACTCACTCTACTTGGCTTATAGCCATTCCGAAAACTTGAATTCATACTTGTATTCAGCAACGCCCAACAAAAAAGTCGTCATAAATGCTGACAGGAACGGCGAGGTAAAGTTTTCGATCGGGATCGGTATCTTCGAGTGCGTAGCGATAGTTAAGACACTGACCCAAGGCCGTATGAAATTCCGAAAGTGTAGAGGCTCCAAGAAAGCTTTTGACCTCAACAGCGATTTTTTGATCCTTGCGCTCGGCAATGAGTAACTTCTCTGCTCCCAAGTCAATGTAGAGGTTGCTGATGCGCTCGATCGGGATTGTAAGTGGATCATCGGTAATTGTCCAGCCATCTTTTTGGAGGGCGACTTTTACGGCTTCATGAAATCGATCTTTGGCAGGCATACCCACAGAGAACGCTTTACTATTTGTATTTTACCATTGAATCGTGCAGCCCGATCGCCGATCGATACAATGATAGGAGGGTATGTTTTAGCAATTAAGGCTGGCGTTCGTTCAACCAATTAACTAAATGCGATCGACCCTATTCCTGACTCAATATGTCTAAAAATTCTCGGACAATGCGATCGGGTTCTTCTGTGCATCTGTTAGCGTCGCAATAGTGGATGATGCTGATACCGTGAGATGCAAACAGTCGATCGCGCGTTTCATCTTTTTCTGTGTCGGGATGCCATATTTCCAGAATTCCCCATTTGCCTTGGTGAAATATGAGGAAATCTGGTTCTTGGTTTTGTCTACCTGCGGGTGTTGTGAGGCGGGCTTTGGAGTTGGGGAAGAATAGGGTGTTTGTGCGATCGAGCGCTTCGGCAATTTTTACTTGTTCTTGGCTGTGAAAGCGCAAATCATTCCAGTGATAAATCCGTTCTTTTATGCTCGATAAAATTCCCTCGTTATCTGCGTCTTCAGCCTTGATAATTTCATCTGATACTGTATGATAATCAGATAGAATTGCACCGTGTAAATCTGCTGATGAATCTGATTCACTTAAGTTTGCGAATGATAGTTTTGCTCCGCTTAAGTCAGCACCGCTGAGATTAACTCCTATAACTTGAGTTCGATGTAAAGTCACTTGATGTCGCCGCAAGTATCGTTTTATAACTGCTTTAATATTATTTTTTTTGACTTTTTCTTTAAAAGCGTCTGAGAGTAACTTCCAGAGTTTATAGCCAGCCGCTTTAATATATTCATCATCATATTTAGAGAGTTTGGCAATTTCCTCATAAGACTGTCTGCCTTCCCAGGACTGTTTGAAGATTAGCTCTTGCACATCGTTTAACTGTTCGTCATCATCTAATACTGTTTCGACAATGGCGAGAGCTTCATCCACAGTCATGGGTTAAATCCTCTTAAAGGTAGTGTCCGAGTTGAGGTTGCGATCGGAGGATGCGTAGGATTTTGCGTGTCCTTGCACCTTTCTGTGGATAGATTTTAGCACATCAGAGCCGAGGTCGCTACTTTTTATCACTATTTATCACTTTTTGTCGCTGGCAAAGCTGAGTTCGTGTTGGTAAAGTATTACACAAATAGCTGCTCCGTAGTGTTCTCTGGTAGCAATACAAAATAATGAATAAGCAATTAAAGCTGATACTTCTAACATCTAGCATTATATATACAGTGCTGTTTCCTTCGGCAAGCTGGGCGCGGACTGTGTTGCAAGAAATTCAGCAAACCGGAGTTTTAAAAGTTGGTATTAGAAAAGATGCTGTGCTTTTTGGCTATGAAGACGGACAGGGCTGGAAAGGCTATTGTACTACTTTTGCAGGTGCACTAGCAAACAGCCTCAGCCGACAACTAAACAGAAATGTTAATGTAGTGGCAGTCCGTTCTACTATTCAAAATCGCGAGGCGATCGTGAGAAACGGAACTGTGCATATAGAGTGTGGGCCTAACACAATCAGCAGCGCTAAAGAACAAGTCGAAAATATTAAGTATTCTCAAGCATTTTTTATTACAGGCACACAGTTGCTTGTCAAAAATCAAAATAGAAACGTCAACTTGTCAAATACAAGTATTGGCGTCCTTCAAGGTTCTGCTAATTTAGCAGCAGTTGCCAGAGTATATCCTCGTGCTGAAATAGTACAGTTTACCGAAAGATATTTAGGCATAACAGCAGTATCGAACGGTAAAGTTACTGCATTTGCGGGCGATACGGTTCTTTTGATAGGAGAAGCAGTCAGACAAGGATTGTCTGTAGATAATTTTGCTTTATTGCCCAGTCAACCTCTTTCCTGTGACGTATATGGAATGATACTTCCCGCCAACGATTCTCAGTGGCAAAATTCTGTTAATTCTTTCATTAATAGCAGTGAAGGAAAACAGGCTTGGGGTACTTGGTTTGGAGAATTAGTGCCTTATCTAAAAGCAACTATTGATTATTGCAGTAGATAACGGCAAAAGCAGACAAGATTCACAATTAAGTTGTTTGGTGGTTAAAAATGTCAGCACAATCAAAAAGTTGGGAATCTGTAATTCTCCCTATATTAGGCGTTATTGGTTCTGTTATAATAATGCTGTTAGCACGTTTATTTTTATTGTTCATAGTTCGACCAGTTTTTGCATTTATTAAGGAATTAACCACTAACTTTTCTTGGCAAAACATATTAAATCTAACTAAAATAACAAGCATATGGTGGCTGGATATTATTATTGCTATAGTTGCTTTCATTGTCATATGCATAATTGGAGCTGGTTTTCAAGAAATTGATAGAGAAGCTGGAATAAGTGGTTTTCCGTTACAAATATTTTGGTATATTGTATTGGCATCATTTTGGTGTTTGGGAGCGGGAGCTGCTCCTTTATGTTATGTAATTGGAATTCAGGCTGTAGATTTATTAATCTGTCCCTTTGTAATTGTTTTGTGCTTTTTGAATACAATTTTAGATTATGGAAACTTGATTTCAATTTTATCTTCTGGAATTAGTCAAAGTATTTATATAGATGTTTTCACAGATACAAGTATTAAATTCATAAAAAATGTTACTTATGTTAATGATTTTACAGACTGGATGAGACAAGATGGAGTGACAATCAATAACTTCTTAGACTATTGGTGGTACAGTCTTAGAGCTTCTGTATTAGGTTTTAGATTCGATGGATTTTGGCAGTGGTTGATTGCATTTCCCGTAAATATAATAGCTAGTATCACATACTTCGTATTATCATTTATATTTACTTTTAATGGTTTGAGAGAGGAAATTAATAGGCGAGGTATATCGCAGACTACTAATCCTGTAGTTTTTCCTTTAGCTTTTCTCATGAGTGCAATTTTAGCATTCATAGGCTTTTGGTGGATAACAGCAGGTTCTCAAGTAAAATTAGCTGTTTCACCTTCTTATGTGGGAAGCGTTCAGCCAGCAATAAACCAAAAAAATCAAAGTCAAAGCCTGAGTTTGGGAGAGCGATCTTTAATTCCAGGGAATGCCAATACCCAAAAACAAGCTGGTATAGCAGCCTTTGCAAAGGGTGATTTTGCTACTGCTGTAACCCAGCTAGAGTTCTACATAAAAGCTAATCGGAACGCTCCCGAAGCACTAATTTACCTCAATAACGCTCGTATTGGGAACAGTAAATCTCATACCATCGCTGTAGCTGCACCCATTGGGCAAGGCGGACAAAGCCTAGATACAGCTAATGAAATTATGCGGGGTGTTGCACAGGCACAGGATGAAGTCAATAAAGCTGGCGGCATTCAAAACATTCCTTTAAAAGTAATGATTGCTAATGACCGCAACGATTCCAAACTAGCGGCAGAAGTTGCAGATGCCTTAGCCAAAAAAGTATCTGTATTGGGCGTAGTCGGTCATTTTAAGAGTGATGCAACAATAGCAGCAGGACAAGTGTACCAGAAAAATCAACTTGTGGCGATTTCACCTACTAGCAGTTCAGTCAAAATTTCTGAGTTGGGTAACTATATTTTTCGTACAGTACCAAGTGATAAATTAGCAGGTGAAGCTCTGGCAAATTATACAACTACCCAGTTAAGGTTGCAAAGAATAGCAGTATTTTTTAATTCGGCAAGCAACTACAGCACATCACTGACAAATGAATTGACGGCTGCTCTCAATCAAAATGGCGGGAAGGTAACATCACAGTTTGACTTTGCCAGTGCTACTTTCAAACCCAATGAGAGCGTTAAACAAGCGATTAGTCAGGGAGCCGAAGTAATTGTTCTGCTGCCGGATACAGCATCTCTCAATGAAGCTTTACAGGTAGCGAGAGTTAATCAGAATCAATTACCGCTACTCGGTGGAGACAGTCCATACCAGATTAAAACCTTGGAAATAGGCAAACAGGATGTCGAAGGGATGGTATTAGCAGTTCCTTGGCACAGAGAGGCAGAGCCCCAAGCTGAGTTTACTAAAAATGCCGATCGCCTTTGGGGTGCAGATGTCAACTGGCGCACCGCCATGACTTATGATGCAACTAAAGCATTGATTGCTGCTTTGCAACAAAATCCTACTCGCACTGGTGTTCAAAAAGCGCTTTCAGCAACCAACTTCTCTGTTCAAGGTGCTTCGGGTGTAGTGAATTTCTTGCAAACAGGCGATCGTAATGCTCCTATTCAACTGGTGAAAATTATTCGCGATGAAAATTCTCGTTCTGGTACGGGTTATGATTTTGTGCCATTGCAGTGAGATGCTTTAGGAACATCTTGTCAAAATTGAAGCAAGAAAACGGTCATAAGAGTTTTACAATAGCATTCAACAAGCCATTTGAAGCGTCCTGGGTTCAGGAATAGATTCACCTTCAGCTTCCCAAGCTTCCAAATACATTTCAATCACTTCTTCGCCGTTATGAATTGCTTCAGAGCGAGTTTGACCGTGAGTGCAAGGCATCACCACGCGATCGGCAAACTCTAGAATCGTGACCAGGAAAAGTCGATCGACCTCCGACCATTGAACAATCATACTGTATTGACTCATAAATCCTCGCCCTTCCTGAGAAATAATTATTATGTTAAAATTAGGCTTACGCACTATATCCAGGGCTAAGGGCAACCGGGTGTGGGATTCCCTAGTCCGGAAAATGATATTATAACATTGGAGGTTTTTCCATGATTCAATTGATATCTAAGTTAATAACTTTCGATGAATTTCTGGAATGGAAACCAGAAAACGAACGCTATGAACTACACAACGGAGTCATTTTTGAAATGCAAACCACAGGACAACATGAAGAAGTTGTTGATTTCTTGCAGACAGAACTAATATTACAAACTCGGAGACTGCAACTTCCCTATCGCTTCCCCAAGAATGCCCTGGTTAAATCTCCACATCAAGAAACGGGTTATTTACCTGATATTTTAGTAGTCAACCGTGATGCTTTAGCCCTAGAACCTTTATGGGCAAAATCCTCCACAATTACTCAAGGATCGTCCATTACTCTCGCGATTGAAGTGGTCAGCACAAATTGGCGCGATGATTATGCACATAAAATGATAGACTATGAAGCATTAGGTATTCCTGAATACTGGATTGTCGATTATTTGGGTTTGGGAGGTAGGCGTTATATTGGTTCTCCTAAACAGCCTACTTTATCTGTTTGTCAATTAGTAGATTGTGAGTATCAGGTTAGGCTATTTCGGGGAGATTCAAGGGTTGAATCGGTGGTATTTCCTGAGTTAAATTTGACAGCGGAGCAAATTTTTAATGGTGCGTAAGTCTTGAGGGTGTCAATCTAATTATATTCAAATCATGGGTAATTGTCTAGCCAGCCTTAATGAGAGCCTGTTTGACAACTTGATGAGAAATGTCTCTTGCTGGCACGATCGCTCTCTTTTGCTATCGAGGTTGACACTGACTATTATAATGTGCAGAAGTCTCCATCATTATGCGAGAAATTCAATCTGAAACAACACGATCGCCCGATCGCCCCACCCAAATAGTCCTGAACCCACATTGAGGCCAGAAACCGGGTTTCTTCGTATATCTCTAGCCCAGAATCTGCGATTTTTCAGAGAAACCCGGTTTCTTCGCGTAACTCCTACCAAATCAAAATCTGGCAATACCCTAAATATAATTAAAATTTGTTAAGATTAACTCGACCTCAGCGCCGGCATCCCATCCGCCGCTAAACCAGCCCTTCCCCAGTCCCCACAACAATGCTGCGACTCGAACACATCAGTAAAATTTACCCCACAGGCGTCGTACTCAAAGATGTCACCTGGGAAGTCAAGCCAGGCGATCGCATCGGCTTAGTAGGCGTTAACGGTGCCGGCAAATCCACCCAACTCAAAATCATCGCCGGCGAAATCGAACCCACCGCAGGCGAAGTCATTCGCCCCGCCAGCCTCCACATCGCCTACCTCTCCCAAGAATTTGAAGTAGATCCGACTCGCACCGTCAGAGAAGAATTTTGGCGCGCCTTCAGCGAAGCCAACGAAGTCCACGAATCCCTGATGCAAGTGCATCGAGACTTGGAAACCTCCACCCCAGAAAATCTCGACGAACTGATCCACAAAATGGACCGGCTGCAACGGCAATTTGAAGGCTTAAACGGCTACGGTTTAGAAGCCCAAATCGAGAAAATTCTGCCCGAAATCGGATTTGAACCCGAAGACGGCGATCGATTAGTCAGCGCCTTCAGCGGCGGCTGGCAAATGCGGATGAGTTTGGGCAAAATTCTCCTCCAAAAACCCGACATCCTGCTGCTAGACGAACCTACCAACCACCTTGACTTAGAAACCATCGAATGGCTGGAAGTATACCTCAAAGGGCTGACAACCCCAATGGTAATCGTATCCCATGACCGGGAATTTCTCGATCGGCTCTGCACCCAAATCGTCGAAACCGAACGCGGCGTTTCCACCACCTACCTCGGCAACTACTCCTCCTACCTGCAGCAAAAAGCAGAAGCCAGAGAAGCCCAACTCAGCGCCTACGAAAGCCAGCAAAAAGAACTCGAAAAACAGCAAGCATTCGTAGAAAAATTCCGCGCCAGCGCCACTCGCAGCACCCAAGCCAAAAGCCGCGAGAAACAGTTAGACAAAATCGAACGCATCGAAGCCCCCACCGGTGGATTAAAAACTTTGCATTTCCGCTTTCCCCCCGCACCCCGCAGCGGTCGCGAAGTAGCAATAATTGAAGATTTGGTGCACACCTACGGCGAAAAAATCCTATTTTTGGGAGCCGACTTATTAATTGAAAGGGGCGATCGCATTGCCTTTCTCGGCCCCAACGGCGCGGGCAAATCAACCCTGCTGCGCCTGATTATGGGTTTAGAAAAGCCTTCTGAAGGTACGGTCAAATTGGGAGGTCACAACGTCATCCCCGGTTACTTTGAACAGAATCAGGCAGAAGCCTTAGATTTGAATAAAAGCGTGATGGAAACCATTCACGACGAAGTACCCGACTGGAAAAATGAAGAAGTTAGGGCTATATTGGGGCGTTTTCTGTTCACCGGCGAAACAGTGTACAAACAGGTTGGCGCTTTGAGCGGCGGAGAAAAAGCCCGTCTGGCTTTGGCAAAGATGCTGTTGACTCCCGTGAATTTGCTGATTTTGGACGAGCCGACAAATCACCTCGACATTCCGGCGAAAGAGATGATGGAAGAAGCGATTCAGAATTATGACGGTACGGTAATTATCGTTTCACACGATCGCTATTTCATCTCCCAAGTAGCTAACAAAATTGTCGAGATTCGGGATGGAGAATTTCGCCCTTATTTGGGAGATTACCACTACTATCTGGATAAAATAGCCGAAGAAAAAGAGCTAGCAAAAATCGCCAAACTTGAAGCTGAAAAAGCGGCTAAAAAAGCAGAAAAAGAAGCGAAAAAAAAAGCAACAGCTAAGCAAAAATAAAGCGGCAACGGTCGCAGATAAACCTTACATCTGCGTTTATCTGCGTTCATCTGCGGTTAGAAATAAAAAATCCCTCTTTCTAACCCAAGACTCTATTAATCATCTGATTCGCCTGCGACTCATAACTCCCACCAAACAAATTAAAATGATTCAAAATGTGATATAGATTATATAAACTTTTCCGCCGATCGTAGCCTCCATCCAACGACCAAACCTGATTATATCCTCGATAAAACAGCCCCGGAAACCCGCCAAATAACTCCGTCATCGCAATATCAACTTCTCTATCTCCAAAATAAGTTGCCGGGTCAAAAATCACCGGTTCCCCCGCAGATGTCACCCCCGCATTTCCCCCCCACAAATCCCCGTGAACTAGCGAGGGTTGAGGTTCATAACCAGCTAACAATTCAGGAATCATCTCTAATAAACGTTCCCCTTGCGGAAAATGACCGCCCCGACGCCTCGCCAATTGTAACTGATAACCAATCCGATGTTCGGCCCAAAATTCTGCCCAATTTGCCGTCCAATTATTAATTTGCACCGTTGAGCCGATCGTATTATTAATATCCCAACCAAAAACCCCCCTTAGCAAGGTAGAATTAGGCTCTTCTCCCCCCCTTAGCAAGGGGAGGTTGGGGGGGGTATATTTGTGCATTGCCGCCAGTTTGCGCCCCATTTCTTCCCAAGCTCTCTCACCCCCGCGACTTCCCAAGTCCAGCCATTCCAGCACAATATAAGCTGAATTCCCCTCAGTTCCCCAGCAAATCGGCTCAGGTACTCGAATCGTCTGGGTTGCGCGCATTTGCTGCAAACCCAGCGCTTCAGCTTCAAACATCGCGACTTGGGAAGCTTGATTGATTTTCGCGAAGTAAGTGCGGGAACTGCTGCTAATGTAATAGCCTTGATTGATGCAGCCCCCGCTGACAGAACGCCGATTGTCGATCGAAAATTTGCTTCCCGTTACTTCGCTAATGCGTGCGGCAATTTTATTCCACATTGAATCAAATGGTTTTGAGGGTTGAGGGCGATCGGAATTAGTTTAACAGGTATGGCAACTTATATCAGAACTCAAATTGACATTAACAGTCCTGGACGCATTGCAACGTAATTCTGTCATTCGCTCTTGGTTGCGAAGAATCTCAAACCCTTACAACACCGCCCTTGAGCGCGTAAGTCCTGATTAAATTCAACTTTGAATTCTGGACTAAGCCGAGTCTGTGTAATTTTCCCAAACAACAAAGCCCCTATCTGAGATTCATAATGAAAGATTAAAAAAAGTTTATATTTCCGCTCTTTAACCCCCCTTAAGGCTCAAAGGAAGTTGCAGCAAAAATACTGCTCAGGGGATCTCTCATGACAGAACAAAAATTCCGCCCCTATGATAGGAAAAATCAACTGTCGCCTCAACAGAAATAATCCTTCTGGCGTGTTCCTGCATTCATTGCCTTTGGCTTATTATTAATAGCCCTGTTCTTTGTTGGCGACCATAGAAATCAAAAGGTAGCCAGTAAGGATATGGCTACCCTAGTCGAAGGCAACACCAAATTGGCACTGAACCTTTACAGCCAACTACGCACTCAACCTGACAATCTATTTTTCTCACCCTACAGCTTTCAACAGCAATCGCCATGACAGCGGCCGGTGCTAAAGGGAAAACAGCCACTCAAATCGATCGGGTTTTCAGCTTTAATCTCCCGCCGGCTTCCCGACCTCCGGCGTTTGCCCAATTGACTTATCAGTTAACTGACGCTCAAGGCTATCAGTTAGCAATCGCCAATCGACTGTGGGCGCAAAAGGATTTTCCCTTGCTGTCACCCTTTGTCAAAACTTCCCTGATTTACACACTACTTTTGCACTACAAGCTGAAGTGCGAAATGTGGGTTCTTACCATTTCCTGTTGTTTGATAATGTTTTGAATAGCCTTGTTTAAATTTCGGGTAAGCTGTTCAGCATCTAAAACGCATATTGCATAGTATAATATGATGATATTTATAAAAAGTCAATGCCTACTAAAAACTTCCTCAGTTCCGAGACAAGGGAAAATCTTCAACAAGTATTAAAGGAGCATGAGCATCCAGACATTCGGCTTCATAGCCTTAATTTTTTTATTGCTAAATAGCGGAAATACACAAGCTCAAACTGCTGAACTAATAGGATGTTCTCTGAGAAAGATTGCTTATGGGAGCATTCATGGTGATCCTGATAATTTAGACACTTTTAAAGATAATAGGATGAAGGGTAATTACCGAAAAGCCACAGAAGAATACATTAATTTCCTTTGAGAAACAGTTGAAGTAGAACCTGAGAAATATGGCTATGAATTCGGGAGATGGACAACAGCTAGACTTGCCATATACAGCGGTTCCCGCTGTAATATGGTACAATTAATAACAATGGAATATTACTTTGCATTTAAAGCTCATGAAAA
>NZ_JAUBSF010000062.1:0-42340 GCF_036704615.1 Microcoleus sp. K4-B3 | reverse complement strand
TTATTCTCTCCCGGCGCGGTGGCTCTAGTTCTTCTGAAAGCCACCGTTCTCATCTTTATTTAGTCTAAACTACAGTTTGTTAAGCGTTTCATATCCCCCGTTAGGTTATTTTACATCAACTCAATTTTAGTCAAAACTCGGCTTTGTACTTCCGCTGGCAAAGATACTAAATCTTCGATCGCTTTCGGCTTAAACTCAACTTGGTAATTCATCAAAGTGCAACTTTGAGGCGCGACAGTTTCCTTTTCCCTGCGCGACACTCCTACATAGGACGGAAATACCTATCTACAGAGAGGGGAACACCGATCCGATCGCCCGCCATTAACTCCCTACAATGACAATTGTACGAGGAATCAAGCAATTGCCTCTACAGCAGCCATCATTTTTAATGCAGGGAATTAAAATTTATGCAACCAAATAATCCAAACCAATTTACTGAAAAAGCCTGGGAAGCCCTCGCCCGCACTCCCGAACTCGTCAAAGCAGCTCAGCAGCAGCAGCTAGAAAGCGAACACTTGATGAAAGCTTTGCTGGAACAAGAATCGGGACTGGCTAGCAGCTTGTTTAACAAAGCTGGAGTTTCTGTAGCAAAATTGCGCGATCGCACTGATGAGTTTATCAGTCGCCAGCCCAAAATCACTGGAAGCGGCGGCAACGTTTATCTAGGTCGTTCTCTCGACACTTTGCTCGATCGCGCCGAAACTTATCGCAAAGACTACGGCGATGAATTTATTTCGATCGAGCATTTGATACTAGGTTACGTTAAGGACGATCGCTTCGGCAAAAATTTGCTACAAGAATTTAAACTAGATGAAGCGAAGCTCAAAGATATCATTACCCAAGTCCGGGGGAACAACAAAGTGACAGATCAAAATCCAGAAGGCAAATACGAAGCGCTGGAAAAATACGGCCGAGACTTGACTGAAGCCGCGCGTCAAGGCAAACTCGATCCAGTAATCGGACGGGATGACGAAATCCGCCGCACCATTCAAATTTTGAGCCGCCGCACCAAAAATAACCCGGTATTGATTGGGGAACCGGGAGTCGGCAAAACTGCGATCGCCGAAGGACTCGCCCAGCGAATTATCACCGGAGATGTGCCGCAATCTCTCAAAGACCGACAATTAATTAGCTTAGATATGGGCGCGTTAATTGCTGGTGCAAAATTCCGGGGAGAATTTGAAGAACGCTTGAAAGCGGTACTCAAAGAAGTTACCGACAGCAACGGTAAAGTCATCTTATTTATCGATGAAATTCACACCGTTGTCGGTGCGGGTGCAACTCAAGGCTCGATGGATGCCGGCAACTTACTCAAACCCATGTTAGCGAGGGGAGAATTGCGCTGTATCGGTGCAACAACTCTCGACGAATACCGCAAGTACCTCGAAAAAGATGCGGCTTTAGAACGCCGTTTTCAACAAGTTTATGTTGACCAACCGACAGTTGAAGATACTGTCTCGATTTTGCGGGGCTTGAAAGAACGGTACGAAGTTCACCACGGTGTGAAAATTTCTGACAGCGCCCTCGTGGCGGCGGCTACTTTGTCTACTCGATATATTAGCGATCGCTTCCTTCCAGACAAAGCCATTGACTTAGTGGACGAAGCAGCCGCTAAACTCAAAATGGAAATTACCTCCAAGCCGGAAGAACTAGACGAAATCGACCGCAGGATTTTGCAGCTAGAAATGGAAAGACTGTCGCTGCAAAAAGAAAGTAACTCTGCTTCGATCGAACGCTTGGAAAGACTGGAAAAAGACTTAGCAAACCTCAAGGAACAGCAAAACGGTTTGAATGCCCAGTGGCAATCGGAAAAAGGTGTCATCGGCAGCATTCAAAAGATTAAAGAACAGATTGATAAGGTGAATATTGAAATTCAGCAAGCTGAATTAAAATATGACCTGAACCGCGCTGCTGAGTTGAAATATAGCAAGTTAACCGAATTGCAAAAACAACTGCAAGAAGCAGAAGCTCAACTTTCAGCAACTCAAACCACAGGTAAAAGTTTGCTGCGGGAAGAAGTCACGGAAGCTGACATTGCCGAAATTATTTCTAAGTGGACGGGAATTCCGATCAGCAAGTTGGTTGAATCGGAAATGCAGAAACTTTTGCATTTGGAAGATGAACTGCACAAGCGGGTAATTGGACAGGATGAAGCGGTGACGGCGGTTGCAGATGCAATTCAGCGATCGCGCGCAGGTTTAGCCGATCCAAATCGTCCGGTTGCAAGTTTTATCTTCCTCGGCCCCACGGGTGTTGGCAAAACTGAGTTGGCGAAAGCATTAGCCGCTTATCTGTTCGATACCGAAGAGGCGATCGTGCGAATTGATATGTCGGAATACATGGAGAAACACGCAGTTTCCCGGTTAATTGGTGCGCCTCCGGGATACGTCGGCTACGATGAAGGCGGACAATTAACTGAAGCTGTGCGCCGCCGTCCTTACTCAGTGATTCTATTCGATGAAATCGAGAAAGCGCACCCGGATGTCTTCAACATCATGCTGCAAATTTTGGATGACGGCCGCGTTACCGATGCTCAAGGTCACACAGTAGACTTTAAGAATTCTGTGATTATTATGACATCGAATGTCGGCTCTCAATACATTTTAGATGTGGCGGGAGATAACGAACTAATGCGCAGTCGGGTGATGGAAGCGATGCGGGGAACTTTCCGCCCAGAATTCTTGAACCGGATTGATGAGATGATTATCTTCCACGGTTTGAGCAAGCGCGAATTGCGGCAGATTGTGCTGTTGCAAGTGAAGCGGTTGGAAAAACGGTTAGCTGAACGCAAAATGTCTCTGAAATTGTCGGAATCTGCGATCGACTTCTTAGCAGAAATAGGTTACGATCCGGTGTACGGTGCGCGGCCTTTGAAGCGGGGAATTCAGCGCGAGTTGGAAACGCAAATGGCGAAGGGTATTTTGCGGGGAGATTTTGCTGACGGGGATACGATTTTTGTGGATATCGAGAATGAAAGGTTGGCGTTTAAGCGCCTGCCGGCTCAGTTGGTGACTGCGAAATAATATGAGTAGGGTGGGCTGCGGCCCACCTTATTTTTTTGAGGGGCGATTCCCTACGGGATAGCTGCGCGGCCTTTTTTTCTCTAAATCACGGTAGGTGCTTGAAAAACTTCTAAAATCTTTTGTTTCAAAGTAACTAACTCATCTGTAGCTGCATGAGCTTCATAAATAGCTTCAGATGCTGCTACAAAAGGATCTGCAGAAAGGGCAAAATAGAGTGAATTAACTGCGCGCGCTGTGTGAAATGCAGCTAAATAATCTGATAATTCTATATGGCCTTCTCCCATTTTTTCTTGCAAGTCCCACTGAATCTCATCGAGTCGATCGACCAAGGATTTAAGTTTGTTTTGAAGTGAAACATCACCGCATTGACTTTTTTCTAGCGCTTCTAATCCTTCGTCAAGAATTGGGTGACTTAATCTAGTGCGTTCAATTGCGAATTTACAAGCGGCTTTTGCTGCATTTCGCTGTTCGGAAATAGTTGCTTGTTTCAGCATTTCCGATTGTTCAGCATCAATAAATTCTAAGCGATTTTCTGTCATTGTGTAATTAACTCCTTGGATTAGATTTTTGGGGACTTGCGACTAAGCCGCCAGCGCCTTCTATCGTTTGGACGCAGTTTTCACAAATAGGACGCCCTGCTGCTACTGCAATTACTTTACAATCATTTTTAACGGCCCAAGCAACTATGTTAGCTTCCGCATGGCCCAAACCGGGAATAACGGTTTCTCCGAATAGGAGTGCAGACTTTACTCCCGGGCGCAAGTAACCATTGGGTTCGCTGGTTCCGATCGCTACTCTGCGGTTTTTTTGGGCGTCTTCAACAACCCCAGCACCCATTGTTACTCTAGATTGCGCGGGTGGTGATAGAGCTTGCTGTAAGGCGATCGCTCGCCTTCGGGCAATGCCTTCAGGATTGCTGAAAAGTTCTGCTTCTGTGTAGTCTTCTGGCAGTGTTGTCTCCTCGGTGGTTAAAGATATAGACTGTGGCCATCGCTTAAGGGCGATCGCTCCGGGATTCGTCCTTTTTCTGCTCTTGGCGCTCTCTAACAGATTTCGTCAGCAGGTACGTTGCCAAACTGCTAACGGATCTGCTGTCTTCTTCTGCCCATTCTTCCAGAGCTTTTTGAATCTCCTCTGGCAAGTATGCGGTAACTCGTCCCCGTGAAGCCATTCGTTGCACTGCAAAACATCTCAACACAGTCCATCTTACGCTGTTTTGAGTTAAGACCGATAAAAATATCTCATTTTAAGTCATTTTATCTTATTGTACGTCATAACGTGTTATAATGCCACCTGTAAACAGTCAAAAGCCAGCCCCTCAACTGTCCAAGGTTCTGGGCTGGCTCTGGCTCCAAAAATATCAATGGAGACGAGTTCTATGTTGACATACAAAGACCGCTTGTGTTGTTGGGCGATCGCCCGTTTGTTACCCTCTGGGCAATGGATAATTGTTGCCCGCTTCCGCAGCCGTTCCGACGCAGACGGGCATTTTCAGTTTCTGCGGCAAACTATACCCCACGTCAAGTTTGAGGTTGTGTTCGATTTAAGTGGAGACAGTCACCGTTTATCCGCGTTGGGCCGTCCTTCCAATCCTGTCACCAGCGCGTTATAAATGGTAATTTTCGCGGCGGTTTCAGTTAACTAAACATTGGCGATTCCCTACGGGATAGCTTCGCTTCACGCACTTTTTTTGATAAGTGCGATCGGCCGTACCATCTTAGCCAAATCAGAATTTACACTGCCGTAGCCTCACAACTAAAATTCTCCGAACAGGACTTTATCAACCTTGGGCTGTGGTAAAATGATCGTATCCACAACACTTTCTCGTTACTTAAAAATATGCGATCAAAACTAGAACAAATTACGCTTCAAGACAGAAATGCTGCGGAAATGGAAATTCGGGACAAGCGGCAGCAAATTAATTACGACACGAAACAGTATCCAGTCGAAATACTCGTTCAAAAATATATGGAAGGAATTAACGATGATACTAATAAATTGTTTATTCCAGACTACCAACGTGAAATAGTTTGGGATGAAGCAAGGCAATCAAAGTTTATCGAATCTGTAATTTGGGGGATACCAATACCTTATATATTCGTTGTTGATATCGGTCATGATGAAAATGATGAACCACGTTTAGAGATCGTAGACGGTGCACAACGCATTCTTACCCTAACTAGATTTATCAACAACGAATTAACCTTAAGTGGACTCAAAAAATTAGAGCAATTAAATGGATTTAAGTTTGCTGATTTACTGCTTCCTCGTCAGAGGAACTTCAACCGAACTACAGTTCGGATTATCCAATTAACCGAAGCTGCAAATGAGGAAGTCCGAAGAGATTTATTTGAACGGATACAATCATTTTAGTAGCAAAGCAAATAGATTTCAATAACGCACAAAATATACGGCAATTATTGGTATAAAAAAAGTTTTTGCATATAGAATATATCCGCGCTTGACTGATAGAATAATCATGGAAACTGTACTCTTAGAGTTTAATATACGCGCTAAAAATGTGGATGATTACTTTGTATTTTTGGACAGCCTGGAAAAACAGACAACGCAGTTAGCTTTACTCGATCCTGCTGGCACATACAAAATACAAAGCCTCGATCCAGAGTTAGCAAAAACGCTCAAAGCCAATGGTTTTTTATTGCTGTATAACTTAGTTGAATCCACTATGCGAAATGCGATTGAAGCCATATTTGAGGAGTTTAAAAATAAATCAATCTCCTTTGACCAACTTAAACCAGAAATTAAACTGATTGTCCTCCAAAATCTTAAAAATCGTTCTCCTAAGAAAATTTATTTAACAATTAACCAACTCTCTACTGATATCATCACAGCTACATTTGAACGCGAAGAACTGTTTTCGGGGAATGTGGATGCTAGGTTGATTAAAGAAATAGC
The DNA here is from genome assembly GCF_036704615.1 of Microcoleus sp. K4-B3. NCBI lineage: Bacteria > Bacillati > Cyanobacteriota > Cyanophyceae > Oscillatoriales > Microcoleaceae > Microcoleus > Microcoleus sp. K4-B3. Next base: position 36,401 of record NZ_JAUBSF010000062.1, on the reverse strand, counting down.
AGACAAATACGGTTTTTCATATCAAACAGACTTTGCTAAGACAAAAAACGGGCAAAATCTTGTAGTGATTAAAAGTAATAGAAATGATTTAGCGCACGGGATTAAGTCTTTTGAGGAAGTGGGGGGATATCAGGCTATTGAGGAACTTTTAGAAATGAAGGAAGAAGTCGTAGAGTATTTGACGCAAATACTGGAAAATATCAAAGATTATCTTGAGAATGAAGAGTATTTGGAGTTACCCGCAGGTAATCCTTAATTTGTGTTTTCTTCAGTCCGCGCAGGTGTCCAGAAACCGGGTTTTTGCGAGAATACTTCCTACAGCCTGCTGAAACCGCAAAAAACCCGGTTTCTCGCGATCGCCATCAACCTCAAATGACGCAATTACGTTAAAAAACCGGGTTTTTGCCTCCAGGATTACTAACTTACTTCCGCACCATCACAGAGCGAATCACAGCATTCTGCTGATACTTGTTAGTCTGATAAAATCCCCCTTGACCGGCCCCGTAAACCCCCGCAAACTGCTTCCCCTCAGCCTTGGGAACAAACATAATGTTTCTAGTGGGTTGCTTGGCAAATACAACCCCTTCTCTCATTTCATTATCCACGTTATAAGATAAAGTAGCCTTGCCGTAAATTGCCTCAGCTTGTTTGAGGGTCATTCCCGGCCCTACGCCCTGAACTGTTTTATAATTAGAATTCTCAGTCATCAAAAGTTCAATGACATCCGTATCTTTTAGCTTTGTACCCGCAGGATAAATAATCCGATATTGCACTTTTCCCGACTGGCTGACAGCCACAGCATCAAAGTCTACCATAAAAGGAGACTCTACCTTAAACTGCGCCGTGGAACCCAGAGCCTTTTTCAATTGTCCGAAAGTCATCCCGACCTTCGCCGCTCCAATTGTGCGATCGGAAATTGTTAAACTTGCAGCAGGTGTTTTTTGAGCAGCATTTGCCGTTTCTCCCAGCTTATTTGCACCCCCAGGCGTAACAGCGGAACCCGGAACCGAAATTAAAGTGAGGTAACTGCCGATCGCCAATAAAACAGCTATCATTGATCCAGACAAAACTTTAACATTCAACATGGCTAATTCTCCTAGATTTCAAATGCGACTATCTACCCGCATCTTTTTGACTATCCTGGGCTTCACCCTCCTAGTTTGGATTCTCAGAGGCGTTGGCATCTTGACATTCATTCCCGGTGCTGTTATCTGGATACTGATTTTGTTGTCTTTTGTTGCGGGTATCCTCAGCACTTTACTCCGTCGGTAAGCCAGCATCCGGCAAATAACAAATAACAATTAACAATTAACCAATTATTTTAATTTTGATTGTTTCATTGCCTTTCCCACTGTCACATTCAACTGAGCGCCGATCAGCATCACCAAAGAAGAAAGATCGAGCCAGAGCAACAACACAATAAAAGTTCCTATTGTCCCGTAAGTCCAACTGAAATTGCCCCAATGCCAAACATAAAACCGAAATAAAGCTGAAAACAGCGCCCACAAAATAGCAGCAAAAACTGCTCCAGAAAAAATAGGAATATCTGGTTGACGGCGGCTAGGCCCGTAGCGGTAAACAAAGGCAAAAGCCAGTGATACAATTCCCAAAGAAATCGGCCACCGCCACAGCCGCCAAGCACCTAACAGTTGCGACTCCAAAGGGCAATTGTCGGCGAGCAGCAAGCAATTTTGAACATCTTTTAAATCGCAAGTGGCGACGGACTCCAGCAGGCAACTCTGGCGGGCAATAGCTTGTACAATTAAGTCGCTGACAAATACTACTCCCGATGCCAGAATTAATAGTATAATTGTGCCGATACTCAGCGCCAGAGAAATAAGTTTTGCTTTCCAAAATGGTCGAGTTCGATCGCTCGGGATTTGATGGATGCGATCGAGTGCAGCCATCGCCGCGCTCATTACTCCAGAAAATACCCAAACCGACGCAAAAAAGCTCACCGAAAACAGCCCTTTACTGCGAGTTAACAAAATTTCTTTGATTAAGCCGCCAATCAAATTCCGAACGTTATCGGGTATAACTTCGCCCAAAAGACGGGCGATTTGATAAAGTGTTGACTGCAAAGGTTCAAACAGAGCGATCGCAGATAAGATAGCCAACAGCCCCGGAAACAGCGCCAGCATAGAATTGTAGGCCATTTCCGCAGACAGCCCCGGCAAGCGCTGTTCTCCTGCCTTCGCGCCGACTTCCTTGAGCGTGCCCCAAGTCAAACACCGACAAAACAGCCAAAAACCACCAAATTTTTTTTTGAGAGCTCGAAGCAGCCTCAAAAATGCCTTAAACAAAGCTAAAATCAGGTAGCGCAACCAGTAAAAAATGTTCATAGCGCACAGGAGACGGGGAACTAGAAAAGGGAAAATGAATGCAGGACGATCGCGCAACTGGAAATAAGGAGCATTACTTAATTAAGCCATTGTTAATCTAAAATCTAAAATCTAAAATCTAAAATCTAAAATCTAAAATCAATATTATGGCTCAGGATGTCAGACAGTGGTTAGATGAAATCAAGCGGCTGCAACAGCAGTTAACAGAAGTTTCGCGCGATCGAGATGAGGCCGGTGAAAGTGCCGCTCAGTGGCGCCAACTCTACAATACCGAAGCCGAGCAGCGGCGGAATGATGCTAAATTAACTCAGCAAAGCATCGCTTCTCTGGAAGCACAAATAGAGCAATTACAAAATTTTTCCCCCCTTGTGCCCGAAGGCGACGATGCTGGGGTTGCTCGCCAGCAGGAAATCGCACAACTGCAAACTGTAGGCGAACTTAAAGCTAAGTTAGCAGAAGTTCTTCAAGAGCGCGATCGGGCGATCGAACAAGTTAAACAACTCACTCAAGCCCTCAAACAAGAAGAAGCCCGTCACGCCGAAACTAGCAAAAATTTGACTAGCGCCCTCGGAGATGCTGTTGACTTGCTCACCAAAGCCCAAAATCCTGTCCCTGCAAAAACCGAGACAGCATACTCTTTAGAGATAGTACCTGTTACCACGGGAAATCCAGGCGAAAGTGCGATCGAAATCCGCCACAATCCCGCTCAACTTCCGCCTTCTAAAAACCAGTTACTTCAGCTACCACCTTTTAATCAGTAGTCAGTAGTCAGTAGTCATTAATCATACCAAATCCGCTTTTATCATCCGTCTTTTCTTCAGTCGGCGGAGGCGGACTTCATTTTGCAGGGAGCGATTTCAATCGTCTATCAACAAAAGTGACAAACCCGGACTTAATATGACGCCTAATTTTCAAGCAAAAACAACAGTCCGATTGCCATAAACTAAAACACGATTTTGTAAATGATATCGCACCGCCCTTGCTAACACAACCCTTTCTAAATCTTTACCTTTGCGAACCAAATCCGACACTTCATCGCGGTGACTAACGCGCACAACATCTTGTTCGATAATCGGGCCAGCATCTAAATCTGGTGTAACGTAGTGAGCTGTTGCACCGATAATTTTTACCCCTCTTTCATAAGCCCTTTCGTAGGGATTTGCACCCACAAACGCGGGTAAAAATGAATGGTGAATATTAATCACATGGGGAAATTTTCTGATAAAGTCTTGACTCAAAATTTGCATATACTTAGCCAAAACTACTAAATCAATCTTATATTTCTTAATAATTTCTAACTGTTGTGCTTCTTGAATAGCTTTATTGTCTTTAGTAATGGGAATATACTCAAAGTCGATACCGTATTGTGCGGCAATGGGCTTTAAATTTTGATGGTTGCTGATAATCAGGGGGATTTCACCTCTGATTTCTTGCGATCGCTGTCGCCAAATCAAGTCTAATAAACAGTGTTCTTGACGGCTTACAAAAATGGCAATCCGCCGAATTTGATGGGAAAAATGCAATTGCCAATTAGCTTCTAAATCCTTGGCAATTTCACTAAAAGCAGGTGTTATTTGTTCGGTGGTTAAGTCAAAATCATCTAATTGCCATTCTAGCCGGCTCAGAAATAATCCGGCGGTAAAATCTGTATGGTGATCCGCGTGGATGATATTGCCGTTGTGGGATGCGATAAAGTTAGCAAGTAAGGCGACGAGTCCTTTGCGATCGGGACAGGCAATTAACAGGGTTGCAGTAGGTTTAGTCATAATATAATGAAAAAATTGTCTCGCTGAGTCGATCGAGAAAAAAGCGATCTCACAGGGGTTTATTGATACGCTTAGGGGCGGGCAAGATGCCCACCCCACAAGAGATTTTAACTAAGAGTGGAACAGGCATCTTGCCTGTTTCTATCTTCCTTCTTCTTTCTTCCCTGTTCCCTCTTCCTTCTTCTAAAATCCCATCGCTCCAGCTACCGCATCCAAACTCGGAGCAATTCCACTTTTAAACTGATTGTTGCTGTGATTAATTGCGGTATCCGGGTCTTTCAAACCGTTACCAGTCAAGACGCAAACCACCGTCGCCCCAGTCGGAACTTGGTCTTTTACCTTCAGCAAGCCGGCCACAGAAGCTGCACTCGCCGGTTCGCAGAAAATTCCTTCCTCGGATGCTAACAAACGGTAAGCGTCGAGAATTTCGGCATCGGTGACTGCGGCAAAACTGCCGCGGCTGGCTTCGGAAGCTGCGATCGCCTGTTTCCAGCTAGCCGGGTTGCCGATCCGAATCGCCGTCGCCAGGGTTTCTGGGTTCGCCACTGGTTGGCCCGTTACTAAAGGTGCGGCTCCGGCTGCTTGAAATCCCATCATCTGCGGCAAGCGCGAACATTTTTTGGCTTGGTGGTATTGACAAAAACCCATCCAGTATGCTGTGATGTTTCCCGCATTTCCCACCGGAATGCACAGCCAGTCTGGGGCATCGCCTAAAGCGTCCACCACTTCAAAAGCTCCGGTTTTCTGACCTTCCAAGCGGTAAGGATTCACCGAATTTACCAAGGTCACGGGGTAGTTAACAGCCATTTCGCGGACAATTTCTAAGGCGCGATCGAAATTTCCGCCAATCGAAATGACTTCCGCACCGTAAAGCAAAGCTTGCGCCAGCTTGCCCAAAGCCACGTAACCTTCGGGAATCAATACGAAAGCTCGCATTCCCCCGCGTCTGGCGTAGGCGGCGGCCGCCGCCGAAGTATTGCCGGTACTGGCGCAAATTACTGCCTCCGCACCAGCTTCCTTTGCCTTGGAAATCGCCATTGTCATCCCCCGGTCTTTGAAACTACCAGTGGGGTTGAGGCCGTCGTATTTCACCAGGACGCGCACGTCTCGACCGATGAGAGAGGCGATCGCCGGTGCTGGAATCAGGGGAGTATTGCCTTCTTGGAGCGTCACTACCGGCGTGGTTTCCGTCACCGGCAGGTAGGGGCGATAAGCTTCGATCAAGCCCGGCCACCCGTAGCGTTTCGGCGAGGCTGCGCGGGCAGCGGAGTTAGCAGCAGAGTCAGTAGCAGGTAGAATCAGGGTCACGATGTCAATGGTTTTAGGCAATGGCCGAGGAATTTACACTAATTTTAGCTCGATCGGTTAATTTGATGTTTAATACGATCGGTTCAGGTTAAAGTAACTTAATGGTGTGAATGTGTAGATATGTCTACTCAATTACTAATGTCAAATAATTCATCCACTCTTTCCCGGCCTCAAGTTACCGCGAGCAATCCCGAAATGGCTAGTTCTTCTACCCTATCGACCACTTTTGCCCGCAAAGTAGATTCGGTGAAGTGCCCCTACCAAGCCGACCAGCAAGTTAAGTTCCTGCACTTGCAAGCAGAAATCGAATCCTTGCTGCTGGAAGTGCAAAGCCTCAAACAGCAACGCTCGATCGCTGGCTTGCCGGCTCTCGACCCCATTTCTGGCAGCAACAGCAATTAGCAGACAACAGTCGCTAATGCTAACTGTGCTGCCCCTGTGTTATAAAAACAAAGGTTTTGCTACCCGCAGTATTTTTTGCCGAAAGTGCCAGAAATTCCTAACTGCGGATAGCGATCGCTAGCATTTGCTAAAACGCGCTTGCCTACTGCTCAACTCGTCTGCTGCTTGCTGGCAACGAGCTGGTATTTTATGGCGCTTTTTTATTGCGCTAATTTGTTAAGCCATGCTCATAGCATACGGAGAATCGAAATCAGTTTATGACAGCATCGATCGAAAAACCACTAAATTTGACATCCGCAAGTGACACCTCCAACTTGCGCCTCAAAGATATTCTCAAAACCCTGCCGCGGGAAGTATTCGTCAAAAACCCCCGCAAAGCTTGGACAAAAGTCATCGTCAACGTTCTTTTAGTTGCTGTCGGTTACTGGGGCATAGCAGTATCGCCTTGGTTTCTACTACCCCTGATGTGGATTTTCACAGGTACCGGATTAACCGGTTTTTTTGTGATCGGGCACGACTGCGGCCACCGGTCATTTGCTAACCGCCGCTGGGTAAACGATTTAGTCGGACATATTGCATTTTTGCCGTTAATTTTCCCGTTTCACGCATGGCGGCACGGTCACAATTATCACCACAAACACACCAATAAAATTGGCGAGGATAATGCTTGGCAGCCGATGACAGCAGCAGACTACGCTGGCGCGCCCAAAGCATTACAAATAGCTTATAGTTTAATATTCGGTCGGATGTGGTGGATCGGCTCGATCGCCCACTGGGCAAAAGTACACTTTATGTGGTGGCGCTTCAAAGGCCAACAAAAACAACAACAAGTCCGGTTTTCTGTTTTTGTAGTTTTAATCGGTGCTGCGATCGGATTCCCGATTTTAATTGCCACAACAGGCATTTGGGGATTTGTCAAGTTTTGGTTGATGCCCTGGCTGGTTTACCATTTCTGGATGAGCACTTTTACGATCGTTCACCACACAGCACCAGACATTTCTTTTAAAGAACCGGAAGAATGGAACGAAGCCCAAGCGCAACTATCGGGAACAGTTCACTGCGATTATCCCCGCTGGGTAGAGTTTCTGTGCCACGACATTAACGTCCACGTTCCCCATCACCTTTCAACTGCTATTCCCTGGTACAATTTGCGCCTCGCCCACAGCAGCTTAAAGGACAATTGGCAAGATCATCTCTACGAAACAGAATTTTCTTGGTCTTTAATGAAGCGGATTGCCGACAACTGTCACTTGTACAATCCCGCTGGCGGCTATCAAACATTGCAGGAATTTAACGCTAAAACAAAGTAAATTTTCAACGCGATAAATGCCCGAAAAACCCGGTTTGTAAAACACAACCGGGTTTTTCGATATTACAATCCGTAGCCTTTGTCAGGGGCGGAATGCGCGCCCTACTGTCAATATCACAATCCGTACCATTATTAAATCAGTCATTCCCCATCTAAAATCTAAAATCTAAAATCTAAAATCGAATGACTTTCAATCCCAATAACTGTCGCAACGAAAGCGAAGTAGAAAGCAAACTGATTGTCAGCTATCTGCTACCAAAACTAGGCTATACCCCGGAAACTTGGCACCAAGAAGTCACCTTTGGGAATATTCGTCTAGACTTCCTCTCATTTGGAACCCAAGTTATTCCCCTAGTTCTCGATGCAGACTCGCCGATGAGTGTGATAATTGAGGCGAAACATCCCAAGGAAAATTTAGACCGCCACATCAGGAGACTGAAGCGTTACTTAACAAGTTTAAGCATTCGCTACGGATTGATCACCAATGCTAAAGAAATTAGAATCTACCAAAGAGTCGCCTCAGAGATTCAGCTAGTATTTAAGTGTGCTGGACAAGACGTGGAAACTAAAATTGATGAAATTAGAGGTTTAATTGGCAGAGATTATTTAAAATCTATAAAAATTCAACATGCTCTTCAACTTAAAGAACATAAAAATAATTTAGTAACTCCTGAGTTAATTAGTACAGTACCCTTACAACAAAACAATCCCACCACCGCAGAACCTGAGCCAAGTCAAATATCAGAAACGGAACAAATACCTGAAAATAGTTCAGTTAATATTCAAGTTAAATCCGATGTAATTCTTCCCCAAAAAAGGCAAAATACTATGAAAATCATTGCAGTTTACCACAATAAAGGCGGCGTCGGCAAAACTACAACAGTAGTCAATTTAGCCGCAGCGCTCAGCAAGAAAGGTAACAGAGTATTAGTTATAGACTTAGACAGTCAGGCTAATACAACCTTTGCGACAGGTTTAGTTAAATTTGAAGATGAAGAACAAGATGATTTGAAAGATAGTAATATTCTTCAAGTTTTGCAATCAGAAGAGTTTTACTCGATCGCACAAGTAGCTCGCAAGTCTAATTTTTGCCATCCCGAAATAGATGTGGTTCCTTCCCATATAGATTTAATGCAATATGAAACAGAAATCAATAACCTAGATTTCAGCCGAATGATTTTAATTCAGAAACTAGCAGTAGTACAGGATAAATATGATATTGTACTGATCGATACGCCGCCCTCTTTGAATCTTTACGCCAGAATTGCCCTGATTACGGCGGATTATTTAATTATTCCTTCTGACTTAAAACCTTTTGCCAATCAAGGACTGATTAATGTCAAGGATTTTATCAAAAAAATCAATGGATTCAAAAAACAAATCGGCAAACAGCCGATCGCAATTTTAGGCGTACTCCCTTGCAAAATCTCCGCTAATGCTAAATTTGTACAGTACAGTTTGCCCAAGCGGAGGGAGGCAATTCCCAAACGCTACGGTCTTGAAATCATGGACAGCGTAATTTACGAAAGAGACGATTTAGCAAAGTGTGCAGAACAATTTCAAATCGTGGGAAACATGGAAATCGCCGATCCGATTTCAGTGCTGGACTTTAAACCAGATTCCATCGCTTCCCAAGAATTTGAAATGCTAGCAATCGAAGTTTTAGAAAAAATTGGTAAAAACTAATGAAAAAATTATTTCCGTCACTGGTTGCAGTCAAAAGAATTACATCCGCAGTGCCACGTTCCAATTTTGCAGAGCCTGAGTTGGATAAATTAGCCAGACTGATTTTAGAGTCAGGAGGATTGATTAATCCGATAATTGTCCGCCGCAACGGTATGGATGCCTACGAGATAGTAGACGGAGACTTTGAATACTATGCGGCGGTGAGAGCAAAGGAATTAGAATCTCTCAAAGGCGAGACAATCGGAGCATTCATCCTGGAAGAAGAAAATGAAGAGCTTCTCCTCGAACAACTTGAAATTCTCAGAAAAACCGCAATCACTGAGAATTTAGTTGAGAACCCAGAAACCGGGGTTTTGTACGAAAATACTTCGTCGCAGCCCGCAGATTCCATAAAAACCCCGGTTTCTTTGGTCGAAGTCCCTAATTTATGTGAAAATGAAACTCCCGAAGATTCATCTAGTTTAGAACAGCGACTAACAAATATTGAAGCTCAGTTTGCAAGTCAAATCAATGAATTAAAAGCCGAGTACGCCCGTGAACAAAAAGTTTTAGCCCAGAGTATACAAGAACTTGAAAACCGAATCTTACAACAAGTACCTCTGTTAGTTGAAGCTGGGTTAGCAAACAGAATTAATGAGTTGAAATCAGAGTTGCCACCCGAAAAACAAGCGGTGGTAGAGAGGAGACCCGAAGTTGAAAACTTAGCTTCCGAATCAATGTCGCTGTTGGAAGCACTCAATACTTTAGATAAAAATCAACTGTCGGCTAATTTGAAAGATGCTGGCTTGAAGCTTCCTATAATCCAAATAATACTCAAAGAGCGAGATGTGCGGCCGTTTGTCTCATTTGCAAATGTGGTGGAACGTGTTAAAGGGTTAACCGACAAAACAATGATTAAAATAATTGACAAGTGGCAAAAATACTCATAACTCGCAACTCCTGCCGCAACTCGCAACGCCAGCCCGATCGCCCTGACGCCAAAATAAGTAAAGATGAGTAAAGCAGTGGATCATTGGTGTCCCGTAGGCAGTTAAACTCTTCACAGTCGCTTTTTTTAGGAATTGCAGTAACTTTTGCCGTAGCTTGCGGGGCGGGACGCCATCGCCCGGCCTGTCACCGCACAGCCAGCCGCACAGGTACAGCAGCAACGCCATATCTCCCCAGATAACCAAGTTCGATCGCAGTTTGGGCAAAGTGCTTGTAGCCCACCCGACAATTAGAGTTTTTGGGTTAGTCCTGCATCACTTAAAACTGAGGCTGTAAAGTGCCAATATACACAAATACCTACACAGCAGATTTTAATGACAAAAGGGGACTTGTAACAAGATGGATCGATCGTCCGATCAAAACCGAATAGTTGAATATTTGCGGATTAAGCCAATTAGTCACAGTCAGATTTACACTTCCCAAATTGCCATACCAGAGCCTCATCGGGGCGAAATTCCTCGCGATCGCCGCGAAGCTCTCAGGAGAAGTTTGATCGAGCAAGGCAGCAACTTGATTCCTTTAATTGTACGCCCCACTGAAGCTTACAGCAACGAAGAAGAATATGAAGTAGTCTGCGGCTCAGATTGGTGTATTGTTGCAAAAGAACTCGGCATCGAGCAAATGTGGGCGTGGGTATTTGAAATGACCGACGAGGAGGTAGCTGTTGCTCAAGCAGAAATGGAACATTTAGCTCCGCAACCGACTCATAAAACAGCACAAATTGAGACTCTACTGCAACAATTTGAGGTATCATTTCAAAAAAAGATAGAAACTCTCACAAAACAAATAGAACAATCTGTTAAAAAAAATGAAGACCTGCTCAAAAAGCAAGTAAAAGCTCTAACTGAGCATAACTTCGATCGCGAGCAAATAGAACAGATTAAGCGTTTGCTCGAACAAGTTGAAAAAACATTTCATGAAAAGGTAGATAAAATGGCTAAAAAAATTGAACAATCGAGCAGCAACAGTCCGCCGACATCGGCTGTTATTTCTGAGGTAAATCTTGAAGGTGCGTTGAGACAGTTAGATGAACTAGAAAAACTGCTGTCAAAAAAATTAGAACGCACAGTTCAGACAATTAATCAGTTTGTTTCCGACGCCATTGAAGACGTAGAAAATGACTTGAAAAATCAAATTGAAACGCTCCGCCGCCAACTAGGAACCGCCGCGACGCACTCAGAAATACAGCCAGAGGCACAACCTAAAACGCCGTCAAAAACGCAGCCCAAGAAGCACTCGAAAGCACAGCAGAAACCTCAGCTACCGCAGTTGCAGTTAGAGTTGCCGTTTCCGTCCCCGTCCCCAGAGGAAGACTACGAAACTCTTTCGCTGAGGCGCTTGAAGGCGATCGGCAAAGACCGGAAAATTCGGGGCTACGCGCGCATGAAACGACCGGAAATTCTGGAGGCTCTCAGAGCAACTGACGGCAAATAAAGGGGTAGTTGCTAATAGTTAAAAACTAATTTTTTGGTGTTCTATCGCGTTTTTCGGCAAAAAGCGCGATCGGGCTTTCACAATAGTCCTCGGCAGAGATATGAAAAGCTTGCTAAAATAGACACACAACCTCTTACTCCTCACCCAGCAGCCATGTCCGCAACCGCAGAATTAGCTACTACCCAAGAGATACTAGAACAAGAGATACCGGAAAACTTTATCTTTCCTCCCGGCGATTTATACAGTGATGAACATTCCGTAGAAACAGAACTGCACCTGCGACAAATAATCCTACTCCTCCAATCCCTAGAATGGCTGTGGCGAGATAGAAACAATTTCTATGCTGCTGGAAACCTCACCATTTATTACTGTTCCAATCAACTTAAATCGAAGGATTTCCGAGGCCCAGACTTTTTTGTGGTACTCGGAACAGAACGAAAAACTCGGAAAAGCTGGGTAGTTTGGGATGAAGAGGGAAAGTACCCCAATATTATCGTAGAAATCCTGTCTCCCAAAACAGCGGATATAGACAAAAACTTTAAGAAACAACTCTATCAAGATACTTTTCGCACTCACGACTACTTTTGGTTTGACCCAGAAACTTTAGAATTAGCTGGGTTTAATTTACTTGACGGGGAATATCAACCGATCGCACCGAACGAATCCGGCCATCTGTGGAGTCAACAACTCGATTTGAGTCTCGGGATTTGTGGCGGAAAATTGCGTTTCTTTACAGCAGAAGGAGAGCTTGTCCCTACTCCTGAAGAGGTTGCAGAAAGAGAGACTCAACGAGCCGACGAAGAGGCTCAACGAGCCGGACAAGAGGCTCAACGAGCCGATCGCCTGGCCGCGAAACTGCGAGAATTAAATATCGATCCCGATACAATTTAGCGATCGCCCTTTCCTTCAAGTTTCCTGTATTTAAGCTGGTTTAGGCGATCGCATATCCCGTATGTTGCCGAACATGATACGGATGAAACCCTAAAACTATCTTGTCTTTAGGCACTCCTAATTCTACAAGTTCTGGGGTAATTCCCGTTTCTATACCATCTTGTTGAATCCAGATTTTGCCGTCGATAATTTCCACATGAACGATACAATCGTGAATTCTTTTATGCCCTTGCCAGCCATCGTGCATTAGTAAAAAATTGTTTTGTTCGCTGTCAACAATAACGCTGCTTTTAATTTCTCCGTGTCCGTAAGAAATCTGGGCATAACTATCTAAAACATTGCGAACAATTTGGCGATATTCATCTAGTCTATCCATCTGACAATTGTCTCCTTTAATGAATCAAAAACTATTAGTTTAAATCTCTTGTTCTCTAACAAAATCTGCCCGATAGGTTCAGAAAAGATTTCTGCATAAACTTCTGCACGAATTGCCAGATATATTATCCGTTCAGGTTCCGCTCGCTGTAGAATATCTTCGTAAACAATATACTGTCCAACAGCTTGTTCTAAGTCATGAACTGGTGAAGCACTCACAAAACTTTTAACTTCTACAGCAATTTTGCGACCTTGCTTTTCGGCAGCAAATAGTTTTTCTGCACCTAAATCAACACTGAGAGTACGTTTACCAACTTTTAAGGGTAGCGGATCGTTTGTTATCGTCCACCCGTCTTTTTCTAGAGCTGTTCTGACAGTATTGTGGTAGATGTCTTTTGCTGGCATATTCTAAGCTGAACCATCAAATGTCACCCTAATTATAGAATAACACAAGACTTTTGAAAACTGATAGCTCATCAATTCAAACTACTTATTGCCGCGTGTATCTGTGCTTCACCCCAATCGGAAAATACTCCGCATCACCCATCGCAGTTAATGTCACCACAGGTAACTGATATTCTGGCGGAACGTAATTAGCAAATTCGCTGTTTAGCCGCCGCAATTGCGCGAGAATTGAAGATGCGATCGCCTGCTGCATCTCCTCGTCGCCCTCCACCCCCGCTGCTAATTCCACAACCACCGATAAACACCGATTTTGATCCGCATCTTCCTTGACTTGCAGCACAAATTTTCCCGTCACCCATTCCCGAATGGTGGGAACTTCTAAACCTACGGTGACGTTTTCTGGGTAAATGTTAGCACCGAAGTAGGAAACGGTAAAGTGCGATCGCCCGAATACATAGACAAATGGCAAGCAGCGAATTCCTCTGGGGAACTCAGAAACTTTCATAGCTGCTGCTTGCTGCAAACGTGTCACAGGGTTAAATCCCCATTCTGCCAAAAAATTGAGCATTGCTTCGTAAGAAATTAAACCGCCGTTATCAGAGATGTGATAGCGTATTAGCGGGATGCCGTTGTCGCCAGAAAATAACAGCGTGCCGTCATTATTTATTTCAAAAAAGCGGCTTTTCGGATCGTACTGCACGAGCGTTGGCAACCGCGATTCCCCGAATAAATTGCGTGCTGCTTCGGGATTGTTTGCTAAAAAGTGGCGGATGCAAATACTCAGCGGTGTCTCGTTGGCCAAAACGCCCGCGTCGGCAGTACCGTAAAGGCTCGCAGAGTTGTAATATAGATTGTCAGAATTAGTACGATCGCTCACCAAACTCCGCCATTCTTCGCTAAACACTTCCCCCGCAAACACCATCTTAATTCGATATTTTTGCCACTCCACACCCCCAGCAATTCCGCTATCAATCACATCCTTGATAAACGGCGGATATCCCAACAATACTACTTGCTCGAAATGCTCCCCAAGTTCCTGCACAACTCGAAATATCTCACTCTTATTATTCCCAGGCGTTACAACTGTAACGGGATAACCCTTACTAGCTAGATAGCGGCAGCAATTCGCCGTGTACATTCCGCCTACCCAAGTTCCCAACGCAAAGCAAATGACAGCTAAAGTGCGGCGAGTGTCAGCGAAAAAGCTGTCGTGAAATATTTGTTCAAAACGAGCTGCAATTTGCAACTCGTCGCTGATAAAACGCGGCCAAAATGTCGGGTTTCCTGTCGAACCCGATGAAACAGCAATGAAATCGCAAGTTTCTAATTTGCCCTGGTAGCACAACTGAGGTAGCGGGTGAGAGCGTAAATAATTCTCTTTGGTAATTAGCGGCAATTTTTGGAAGTCTTCAAAGGTTTGAATTGAGGCAGGATTGATGTTGAGTGCAGCTAGGAAAGTCTGGTAAGCTGGTACTGTGGCCGCGACTTTTTGAAAAAGCGCGATCGCCCCGGATTCGGCAACTCGACTCTGCTGGTGTTGCAATCGTTCCTCAAGCGGCGCCCTCAAAAACTCTTCAAACGCCCCAATTGCTCGCTGACGCTGTTCTGGCTGCATGATTTGCTCCTTAAAATGCGTATTTTGCACCTCGATCGATCGAGATTCAATTAGTAACGCTAACAGCCGGGCGGCACATTAGGTCGGGTACTAAAAATTTGAACACATTTTCAGGTCGATCGAAAAGATGGCGCAGTGGATAAACTTCAATACCACGAAACCGCTTTTTTAACAATAACCACAGGGGATAGGCAAGCTGCCGATCGACTAATAAACACTGACACACTATGTCAAGATTAATTAAGCGATCGCCCAAAATCCTCAGTCTCAGTCAAGCGTGAAAATCCGACGCAGCAAGTTCCAATGAACAATCCCATCTACCCCGGCATAACTCTCAACAATCACTACCGCATCGTCCGCGAATTGGGACACGGAGGCTTCGGACGCACCTACCTCGCTGAAGATGCCCACCGATTTAACGAACCCTGCGTTTTAAAAGAATTTGCGCCCCAAGTACACGGAAGTTACGCTTTACAAAAATCCGAGGAACTGTTCGAGCGGGAAGCGGGAGTTCTCTACAAGCTGCAACACAATCAAATCCCGCGCTTCCGCGAACTCTTCCGCGTCAGTATCAGCGATCGAGGCTACCTATTTCTCGTCCAAGACTACGTTCCCGGTCAAACTTACCGCTTTTTGCTCGACGCCCGCAAGCGTCAGGGTTTGCGGTTCATAGAGGCAGAAATCAATCAACTGCTACTCCAGATTTTGCCCGTGCTCGAATACATTCACTCTTTGGGAGTGATTCACCGCGACATCTCCCCGGACAACCTGATTCTGCGGAGTTCTGACGGGATGCCCGTGCTGATCGACTTCGGCGGAGTAAAACAAGTCGCCGCCACCGTAGAGTCTCTGTTCGCTGAGGCTAACGGCACTCCCGCCCCCGCGACTCGCATCGGCAAGCTCGGCTATGCTCCCGTCGAACAGATGCAGATGGGCATTGTCTATCCCCACAGCGATTTGTACGCTCTGGCGGCGACTGTTTTAGTGTTGCTGACTGGGAAGGAACCGCATCAGTTGCTCGACAGCCATACGCTGAATTGGAACTGGCGGGCGGAATGTTCTCTGTCTCCGAATTTGTCCCTGGTGCTCGATAAAATGCTCGCCGGGCAGCCGAGCCAGCGTTACTCTTCGGCTCGCGAGGTAATGCTCGCTCTCTCCGGCAATCCGCCTTTACAGCCACCTTTGCCACCAGCCCCGGATTTTGGGCCCACGCAGCCACCGGAGCACTCGCCTATACCCGTGCCCGCCCCCGCGCCAAAACTGCCGGGAACTCCGGTGCGAGGTGCGATGGGCAATCAGCAAAAGATGCCTGCTTGGAAAATGGTTTTGTTTGTGGTGGCGGTGCTCTCAAGTATGGGGGGAGTTGGCTGGTTTGCGGGCAATTATTTGTTAAATCTGCAATCACAAGTCCAGAAAATTCCCCAGAGTCCGAGCCCGAAGCAGCAGCAAGAAGATGCTTTGCAAGATCGCTTTGTCAAGCTCAAAATTGACGATCGATTCTATAGCGGTTACGTCAACCTTGTGGACGAGACTTTTTATGCCAAATACCCGGAATTGGGCGGACGGCTGTTAAAAGAAGGCGATGACGATCGCCAGTGGCGCGAAAGGTGGCAGAAAATCGGCGACGAGTTGCTCGACAAGCTGGAAAACCTCAGCAGCGACGCTAGAGCACGGTTGGGCACTTACGACACCGCCGATATCGATCGCTGGAAAACTGAGGTTAACAAGCTGAATTTGAGCAGTCGGGCTTTGTACGATTTGGCTGATGCTAAGTTCTTTTATTGGTTTCCAGAACAGCCGCGCGATCGCAATATCATCGGTTTGCCGATCGGACAAATTTGGCAAGCAATTACCGCTGACGCCCTCGCATCTTTGCAAGCTGGAGCAACTGTCGAAAGCGTTGAATTTGACCGCCTGTCGAACAGCAAAAGCCTCACAGGCAATCTCAAACCCGGAGAAGGGAAAGCTTACATTGCCAGGTTCGCTCAAAATCAAACTTTGCGCGTTAATTTGCAAGCACCGCCCAAATCTACTCTGCTGTCAATTTATACTCCGGGGCGGACAAAGGGCGCGCGAGCTTTGCTGGAAGATGCAGAGGGGGTTAGTTGGTCTGGATTGCTGGATGATGCGGGTTATTATGAATTCGTGGTAGTTTCTCAGGCATCCGAGCCGATCGCTTACCAGTTGAATCTGACGGCGGAATAACTGCTATTGACGCTCCCGATCGACCCAGGCAATAATAAGGTAATACCGATCGGGTAAGTTGTCCGGTTCAAACAAAGAATATGCTGAAATTCGCGATCGTAGCTTTAGTAACTTTAGGATTAGTATTGGTGACTGCACTAGGTTTACATCCAGCCAATGCGACAGTCAGCACTCCCGAATTTTATGCTTGGAACTTTGCCTCTGTAGGCAGTAGCGAGCTTGTTTGTAAAAAGACGGTGGTAGTTCCGCAAGACCTAATCATTCCGTCATCTATGCAGGCTGTCAGTATCACTTCTGCAATTGTAGATGAAAAATATTGCGCTAATTCCACTAAGCCTGTGAATTAAAACAGTGCATAATATGATGTCCAGTTATACAACCATAATTAAGATCTCCGTCAGTCGATTGTAGATTTTAGATTGTAGATTTTAGATTTACTTCACAGATGAATCTGGGAGCTTAAACTAGGGTCTAAAAGTTTGATCTCTCCACGACTGTTGCTGTTGGCAAGTATCCGTTTTTGGGGTCAGGAGGCTGCCTCCTGATTCATCCATCGAGACGAAACCAAAGTCCTAATTACAAACACGGGCTAATTATGAGCAATTAACCGGACATCATATAAGTGATTGCCTGAGTGATTGCGACCATCCGCGCAGTGACAGTGTTGGTGGCATTTTTTTATGAGAAACTACGGTTATTTTGTAATAAAAGTTTATCAAACGAGTCGGGCGCAGCAGTTTTCTGCTCTTGAAAGATATCGAACTCTTCCCTATTTGGGCAGTTCTTTTATTGTGACTTAAGAACCGAGGGAAAAAATTCAGCCATTTGGCTAATCATTTATTGGCTAATTGGCCGAATTACTAATTCGTTAGTTTGAGTATGCTAGAGTTAGTCAGGTTCAGAGATATAGTGCCATCTGTTATCTAATTATCATGCTCAAAATTTTGGTGATTGAAGACGACGAATTAATCCGGGAAACTCTTCTGCAACTCCTGGAATCTCACAGCTACCGGGTCATTGCGGCCGAAAACGGTCGAGTAGGGGTGCAGATGGCACTTTCGGAGATACCTGATTTAATTTTGTGCGACGTGCAGATGCCGGAACTCGACGGTTATGACGTGTTGCGGACTCTGCGGCAAAACTCGCTAGCTGCAACAATTCCATTTATTTTCCTCACGGCTCAAAGTGACAAAACGGATTTTCGTCGGGGGATGGAATTGGGAGCCGACGATTACCTGACAAAGCCGTTTACCAAGGCTGAATTGCTGGGAGCGATTGCTTCTCGCGTCTTGAAACGGCAAACTATTACTCAACCGCTGACAGTTGCGCTTCACCAAGCAGAAGCCAGACTCAAAGATTTAGTTAACGACTCGACCAAGGTTACGACTCTCTCTCCTGAAAAGTTTGCTCTCGAAGCTTTGCTGCGCCATGCTTTGGCACAAGGTGAGTTTCAGGTATACTATCAGCCCCAGGTGAATATTGCTACCGGCCAAGTTATCGGCGCCGAAGCTTTAGTGCGCTGGCAAAATCCCGATCGAGGTATAATTTCTCCCGGAGAATTTATTCCCTTAGCAGAAGAAACAGGTTTAATTATTCAGATTGGGGAGTGGGTACTGCTTTCAGCTTGCGCTCAAGCCGCTAGTTGGCTGGCTGCAGGGTTTTCGCCCTTTACAATATCAGTAAATTTGTCGGCCCGGCAGTTGTCCGACCCGGAACTCAAGGCGCGAATCGTGCAAATATTGGAAACTACAGGCTTGGAGCCTGCTAATTTAGAATTAGAAATGACCGAAAGCGCTTTGGTAGAAAATGCGACAGTAGCAGGCGCTACTTTAAACCAACTTAAAGCTCTAGGAATTCGGATTGCTATTGACGACTTCGGCACCGGTTACGCTACTTTAGGATATCTCAAGCAATTTGCTTTTGACAGTTTAAAGATCGATCGAATTTTCGTCCGTAATGCCAATGAAGATACTCAAAATGCTGCTATTACTACAGCAGTAATTTTACTGGGTCATAGTTTGAATATGACAGTAATTGCTGAGGGAGTAGAAACAGAAGCAGAACTAGATTTTTTGAAACAACATCAGTGCGATATCATGCAGGGGTATCTGTTCAGCCGCCCCGAACCAGCAGCGATAATTGAAAGTATGTTGGTTGCCGACCCGGGTTTGTTCGCGCAGCCCCCAGCAGCACCTGCTCGCGTTGTCCCTTTTGTACCTGTGTCCGAACCAGAAAAATCTAAAAACCTTTCAATGTCTGGTCTAGGAATAGTTTAAGTATCACGAATATTTCTGTATAATACAAAAAAATTATTTCTTTTACCTTGGATTTTATGCATAAAAGTTGACGTTCTATCATAAAAAGTTGTAGCTTTTTTGGAGAGATGAATTGAAGAAGGAAATTTTAGCCCAACATTCCTTAACTTCTTAGCATTTTATGCAATCGCGCCCGTAATTCGACTATGGGAGCAATTGTGGCGTTTTGAAATTGCGAGCTTTTATCAAGTTGGAGCAGGTAAACTAATTGAAGTTCCTACTTTGGGAGCCGCAGTTTCAAGAACTGTCCAACTGGATTTGGTGCAAGCCTGTCATGGAAAGAATATTAGTAGTGGACGACGAAGCAGACTGTCAAATAGTCTTAGCAATGTACCTGGAAAGCCAGGGATACCGGGTTGAATGCGCTAATTCTGGGCTTGAGGCGCTCTCGATTTTTGAGAACGCCCCCCCAGATTTGGTAATTTCAGATGTCATGATGCCGGAAATGGACGGGTTTGAGTTTTGCCGCCGCTTGCGAACTACACGTTTGGGACAGTTGGTGCCGTTTATATTTTTGTCAGGTCAAGGCGAGATTGAGTCAAAAGTTGAAGGTCACTCGATCGGCGCTGACGATTATCTGGTAAAACCTTTTCATTCTGAAGAAATCTTAGCTAAGGTGAAGGCGCAGTTAGAGCGCTCTCACCGCATTCACGCCGAGATTGTGCGATTGCTTCAAACTTCTACCGCTACGGCAGTGGAGCCAAAAGTTGTGGCAGTATTGCCAGCACCTGCACCTTTGCCTTTAACACCAGCCGAGGAAAGAGTTTTTTGGGAAGTTATTCAGGGTTATACTAACAAACAAATTAGCGATCGGCTGTTTATTAGTCCCCGGACTGTGCAAGCTCATTTAGGCAGCATTTTCAGCAAATTACAGCTAGAAAATCGGGCTCAGCTTGTGAGATTTGCCCTAGAAAACGGATACAAACCACCGCAAACTTAGCTCAGCTCTGATATCATGTCCGGCAAATTACTTACGATATGTCCCAAGAGAACGGAACGAAGTGAAGTGAAGCAATCCCAGGGGCTTAAGATTGCTTGCCTCTGCTGTCGTAAACTTTGCAATGACTGGCATTTAGGCGGACATGATATAAACCTAGGGCGCGCCAGCCAGTCAAAAACTCCCGTAACTGCCAAATTAATCGCGGCTGACGCACTCAGCAGGCCGATTATTCCAAATTCAAAACACAATAAGGAAAATTAGTTATCACGCAAACCCCCGGTCCCAAATTCGTACCCCGCAAGTTGGCACGTTCCAAATCAGCCTGCCGCACGTTATTAGCCGCATCGATATTTGTACCGCTCAATTGAGCCTTAGGAAGCCTAGTATTTGACAAAATAGCATTCTGCAAATTAGTATCGCGCACATCCGCGAAAGACATATCCGCTCCGCTTAAATTCGCACGGTTTAAATTAACCCTAAACAGCAGCGATCGCCTCAAATCGGCATTCGACAAATTAGCTTGTAACAGATAAGCTTCACCCAGATTCGCATTAAAAAGTTTAGCACCGCGCAAATCCGCACTCGTCAGATTCGCTCGGCCCAAAAAAGCATTAGACAAATCCGCATTTCGCAGATTAGCACCATTCAATTCAGCACCGTACATCTCGGCGTTGATTAAATTAGCGTTAGACAAATTAGCATCACTTAAATCCGCTTCTAACAAATTAGCTTCATAGAGATTTGCTCCGCTTAAATCTGCTCCTCTTAAATTAGCTCTGTACAAGCTAGCCTTGAATAAATCAGCATTTCTCAAGTCACAGCCTTCGCACTCATTACTTTCCAGCAATTGCCTGACATGATCTGAATTTTGAGCTTTAACGGGAGCTGCAAGCCAAAACAAAGCTAAACTTGCCGTTACAGTTGCCAAGATTTTAAGTTTCACAAACAAACCTCACTGCTACTTCGGATTAATTATACTAGCAAACTGTAGAAGTTAAACCCATGTCCTTCTCTCTTTTCTCTTGCTCTGCGTTCTCTGCGCCCTCTGCGGTAAATCCCCAAAAAACTGATTCGCAGCCAAGGATTTAGACCTGCTTACAGCAAGGCGGGCCAAGCCCGCCCTACTTAACTTAATTAAGCCTCATCTAAAGCAGCAACACCAGGCAATTCCTTACCTTCGAGCAGTTCCAAACTAGCACCGCCACCAGTGGAAATGTGGCTCATTTGTTCGCCTAAATTCAACTGTTCCACAGCCGCCACCGAGTCACCACCACCGATAATTGTGGTAGTACCAGTTTGAGTAAGTCCAGCCAAAGAACGAGCAATACCTTCAGTTCCAGCAGCAAACTTCTCCATCTCAAACACGCCCATCGGCCCGTTCCAGATTACAGTTTTGCAATCGGCCAAAGCATCTTGGAAAGTTTTTACTGAATCCGGACCGATATCCAAACCCATCCAACCTTCCGGGATGCTTTCCACAGAGACAGTTTGAGTGTTAGCCTGCGCATCAAACTTATCAGCAACTACCACATCAGTAGGTAACAGAAAAGTAACTCCCCGTTCCTTCGCCTTAGCTTCCAAAGACTTAGCCAATTCCAGCTTGTCATCTTCCACCAAAGACTTGCCAACGTTCAAGCCGCGAGCTTTGTAGAACGTGAAAACCATGCCGCCGCCCAACAGCAGTTTGTCGCACTTTTCCAGCAGTTTTTCAATGACTCCAATCTTGCTAGAAACCTTAGAACCGCCGATAATAGCAGCCAAAGGACGCTGGGGATTGTCGATCGCACTGCCGAGATATTGCAGTTCCTTCTCCATCAAAAACCCAGCCACAGAAGGACTCAGATACTTAGTAACGCCCTCAGTAGAAGCGTGAGCCCGGTGAGCCGTACCAAAAGCATCATTGACATACAAATCGGCCACAGAAGCTAACTTCTTAGCAAATTCTGGGTCGTTTGCCTCCTCCTCTGGGTAGAAGCGGACATTTTCCAGCAAAACTACATCGCCATCTTGCATCGCGGCCACTGTAGCAGCGACTTCATCGCCGATGCAGTCGTCAGTCTTTTTGACCTCTTTGCCCAACAATTCCGACAGCCGCTTAGCAACCGGCGTCAAGCGCAACTTCTCCGTCACACCCTTGGGACGCCCGAAGTGGCTGCACAAAATGACCTTAGCACCCTTGGACGCTAAATCTTGAATTGTCGGCAGAGCAGCCCGGATGCGAGTATCATCGGTGATATTGCCGTTGTCGAGCGGCACGTTAAAGTCCGCCCGCACCAATACCCGTTTGCCCGATAAGTCCGATGCCGATAAATTTGCTACAGTTTTTTTGGTCACAGGATTAACCTCCTAATATGTGTGTTTTTGTCTAATTCCGTTGAAATGGCGGCACTGGTCACTTGCACTTGGGGCCTCGGACGCATTCAACCGCGTCCGTACAAAAAACGGAAGATGAAACAAACGGCACTGATTGGCTCAACGTAAACATTTTATCGGAGTCCGCGTCCGGGAGATGCGCACTATGTTCAAGACTGTCTTATTTCCTGTCGATCAAAGCCGAGAAGCCCGCGAAGCCGCGGAAAAGGTTATCAATATTGTGAAAACCTACACTTCTCGTTTAGTTATTCTTTCGGTAGTCGAACCCCCAGCCGAGGAGGGTGCCACCCCACAGTCAGAGGTGATGAGTTCCCCGGAAGCAGTCGCCAAACTGCTGTCTGAGGCCCAATTGATGTTTTCCCAGCAGGGAATCGAAGCTGAAATCATTGAGCGAGAAGGCAAACCGGCTTTCACGATTTGTGATGTGGCTGACGAAATTGGGGCCGATTTGATTGTGATGGGCTGTCGGGGGATGGGTTTAACCGATGATGGGGCGTCTGACAGCGTTACCAATCGGGTGATCAATCTGTCTCCTTGTTCAGTTTTGATTGTGCCTTAGTCATTAGTCATTAGTCAGTGGTCAGTGGTTATTGGTTATTGGTTATTGGTTATTGGTTATTGGTTGAATGCCAACTGCCAACTGCCAACTGCCAACTGCCAACTGCCAACTGCCAACTGACTAATGACTAATAACTAATAACTAATAACTAATAACTAATAACTAATAACTAATGAAAATTCACTGGTATCCCGGTCACATTGCCAAAGCTGAACGGGCATTAAAAGAACAGCTAAAGCGGGTAGATGTGGTGCTCGAAGTCCGAGATGCCCGCATTCCATTAGCTACTTACCACCCCCAAATGCCGAGTTGGGTGGGCGGCAAGGCGCGAGTATTGGTCATTAACCGCATGGATATGATTACAGCTCGATCGCGCGAGGCGTGGGAAACATGGTTTGAGGCCCAGGGAGAAACTGCCTATTTTACTAATGCCGAGCACGGTCAAGGAGTAGACGCTGTGGCGGATGCCGTGCAGAATGCTGGGGTGCAGCTAAATCAAAGAAGGTTCGATCGAGGTATGCTGCCCCGTCCAGTCCGCGCAGTGGTGATGGGCTTTCCAAATGTCGGAAAATCTGCTTTAATTAATCGGCTGTTAGGGCGGAGAGTGGTGGACAGTGCCCGCAGAGCTGGAGTAACTCGATCGCTCCGATGGATTCGCATTTCTGACGAAATTGAATTATTAGACGCCCCCGGAGTGATTCCCACTCGCATTAACAATCAAGAAAATGCGCTCAAATTAGCTATTTGCGAAGATATTGGCGAAGCAGCTTACGACAATCAGGTAGTAGCAGCAGCGATGGTAGATTTGCTCCTAGGGCTGGAGGCGGCTGATGACACGTTGATATCACTATCTGGTTTCAAATCCAGGTATAAATTAGATGCAGCATCTAGTAATGGTGAAGATTATTTGCACGAGATAGCAAAAGACAGGTATAAAGGAGATGTCGAACGAACGGCGCGGCAAATGTTAAACGATTTTAGAACGGGTGTGTTGGGTCAGCTTACTTTGGAGTTGCCGCCGGCTTGATAAGACTCGTGCCATACAACTAATCAGGAATGGTATTAAAGAGGGATTTGCTCGCGCTACTAATTTGAACTTCATCTCCTATCTGTAATATTTTTCCCGCTGCTTGACCCGAGACTCGCATACTAACTATCAGTCGACTAAAGTGATTTAAAGACCCTCTCTTTACCAAGTCAGGCATGATTTCCTTCTGCTTGGCTTTTAGTAGATTTTGAAAATTTGTATCGGCTGCTTTCGCGGCATAATTTTGCGTACATCGGATACAGGAGTGACGGAGATTAATAGCTTCAAATATTACAGTCCCTATTTTCAACGTGACAAATTCATTCGCTTCTGAGAAAAGTTGGTCTTCCCAAAAAGCCGGGACATCTCCTATTTCAATATTAGCTCGCAAGCGATGGCGCATTTCGTTAACGGAAACTCTCGGAAACCAAGATGCAACTTCAGCAATTGTTTCGGTACTTATTATGCTTGGCCCGGGCGCAGCGGTATCGTCGGGAAAGCCTGTGAGCAAGTTTTCCATTAACTTGACGGGGAAACCGAAGTAGTTGCTCAACCAATATTCTATCCCTGGGCGTTCTCTATCTACATGAAAAAAAATTTCTTGTTCGGTGTCTTGTATTTTCAGGCCGGCCATTCTCTTTTGGATGTCAAAGGATAAGCGCAGAAAATGGACTCCGCTGTTGCGCTTAGTGTTAACAAATTCTCCTGCTTCATCGCAGATTGCAAAAGAGCGATCGCCTTCTAGAGCTCCGCTGGCAAGAATAGTTGCTTGACTGACAGCTATGCCGTCAAGGGACTTGACCGGATAGATATGAATACTGGCGACGTAAGACATTTCGATCCATTGATAAATAATTGTAGTTTTACAATAGTCCCGACAGTTTTTAGTTGGTAGTCTGAAACCCGCGATTTTCCGTTGGTAGCGAACTTGCCGAATCGCCTTGAAGCCTTTATCCTACGGTTGGCAATCAAAAACTGTCCGAAGTATTGGTTTTAGATACATTTTAGCATCCCCTGCCGGCAGAAGGATGACCGCAGTTGCCTTTAGGAAATAAAATCTGAAATAGAAAGGGGCAACTTTTTTGAATTTTTAAGTTTAAATTTTGCGGGAGCTACTTGTAAAAAAAAAGTAAAGAAGTAGGGTTCAGCTTGTGGTATATCTTATGCTAGAAAATACCCAAAATTAAACCGAGTTGCAAGCAATGACTGAAAGCGGAAGAAAAAGTATGATTTCGCGACGCAATTTAATGTTGAAGGCTGGTGCAGGGATGCTGGCGGCAAGCTTTACACCAGCGCTTTTGCAAGCCCAAGCCGCAAAGGCAGAGGCAATCTCTGGCATTACTCCCGACGGTGCTCTCAAGAAATTGATGGAGGGGAATCAACGCTACATTGAGCAAAAGCGAACATTTCCCGACCAAGCTCGATCGCGGATTGTAGAAGTAGCACAGGGTCAACATCCGTTTGCAACCATCCTGGCCTGTTCTGATTCGAGGGTTGCTCCAGAAATTATTTTCGACCAAGGATTGGGGGATTTATTTGATATTCGAGTAGCTGGCAATTTTCTCGACGATGTGGTTCTCGGAAATATAGAATATGCGGCCTTAGAATTAGGCGTGCCACTATTAGTAATTCTGGGGCACGAACGCTGCGGTGCTGTTAAAGCAGCTTTAGATGGCAAAGCTGTGCCGGGTCACATTAGCACTTTGGTGGCGGCGATTAAACCCGCAGTTGATACCACAAAAAATCAAGGGGGCGATGCGTGGGATAACGCAGTCAGAGCTAATGTGAAAATGAATGTAAATAAGTTACAATCCTCGTCGCCTATTTTAGCTGAAGCAGTCAAAGCGGGCAAGCTTAAAGTTGTTGGGGGCCGCTACGATTTGGATAGCGGCAAAGTAGAGATAATTGCTTGATTTTGCTGGTAATTTTCAGAAGTTGTAGGGTAGTGCCAAGAGTGCCTACCCTTGGGCATCGAGGAGCAACCACCGGGGATTGCCCCTACAAATTACTAGGTAACGATCGAGTAGATATCCAAGTTTAGATTAAACCCATTTCTTGCAGTCCCCGGCGCAGGCGTTCTGCTTCAAAGGGGCGGCGCTGTTCGTGAAGGGCGATCGCTCTTTTGAATTCTGCTAAACTCTCTGGCATTTTGCCAATTTTCAGCAGCGCTACTGCCAAGTTTTGATGAGCTTCCGCGTGTTCGGGATCGATTTTAATCGCTTGTCGGTAATAGGCGATCGCATCTGCTAAATTTCCGGCTGCCTTCAGCGTCAGTCCCAAATTGTAGTGACCTGTGGCAAAACTGGGGTCAATTTTTAAAGCTGCTTTGTAAGCTTTTTCAGCAGATTTCAAATCTCCTTCATCTTTGAGCAAATTGCCCAAATTATTGTAAGCGCCCAACTTGAGCGCCGGCATCACATCTGTATTAATTGCCGCTTGATAGTGTTCTTTGGCTTTAACAAATTGCTGCTGCTGGCGGTAAGCAATTCCCAAATGATAGTTGAGTTCGTAAAGAATAGAATCATCAATTGCCGCAGCAGTCAAGCCCCTAGTTAATAAATCTATTCCCCGCCCAATTTGCCCTGTTTCTACATACAAAGCGCCTAATTTGCTACAAGCATAAGCATCGTTTGGATAATAAGCGATATAGCGTTCCATTGCTGCTTGAGCTTTTTGGAATTTACTTTTTGCTGCGATCGCATCTTTTTGATAACCAGAGTGCCAAATCGCCACATCGGGGAGAGAAGCTATTTTCCAATTTGGTTCCCTGTGCAAAATCTCAGCCACGCTGTCGTCTACCATTGCGTGGTAAGGGCGAGAAAAGCGGATGTCGGGGCGATTGCGAAACAATCGAGACACTAAGGAATAGGGAGATTGAGAGGCACCGATTTCTTGGCGGATGAGATTTATTAGGAGCAGCCGATCGCTCTGAATGCCCTGCTTAATTGGAGGTACAATCTCCGGTACCAACACCTCATCGGCATCCAACACCAAAATCCAGTCGCCCTGGGCGTGCTTCAGACACTCGTTGCGCGCCGCTGCGAAGTCGTCGCACCACTCAAAGTCATAAACCCTCGCCCCGAATTCTCGGGCGATTTCACGGGTGCGATCGCCCGATCCCGTATCTACCACCACCATTTCGTCAACAACACCCTTAACGCTGTCCAAAGTCCGCGACAGTGTTGCCTCTTCATTCTTCACAATCATGCACAGAGTCAGATCCATCGGGCGCAAACTTTCCTTATTTCACAGAAATATTGTAATTTTTTTAACCAGTAAAACACAAAAAGCCCCTGAAAAAATTCTCCTATTTCCCTTTTGCCTTGGGCATAAGTACCTTTTTTCCCTAGAAAAATTGGGTTAACTCTTTTGAGATATTAAAAAGCCTCAAACTCCGACGATTCATGAGAAATCCTACCACTCTCAGTTCATCCCTGCGGTAGAGGTAAGGGCGGGATAGGGGTTGTTATTCTAAGAACATAAGACAAGGCACGAGAAAAGTTAAGGATTCAGGAGAAAGAGAAATGGGAATTATTGCTTGGATTGTTTTAGGACTGATTGCCGGTGCGATCGCCAAAGCCATTTATCCGGGAACTCAAGGTGGCGGTTTTCTGGCCACAACAGGTTTAGGAATTTTGGGCGCGCTAGTGGGAGGTTATCTAGGTCAAATGTTCGTGGGGACTAGCGGGGGAGCATCCTTCGGAGCATTGACTCTACCCAGCATAGCTTTTGCCGTCATAGGTGCGATCGTTCTACTTTTCATCTGGGGACTGTTAACTCAGCGTGCTGCATAACAAATATTGCCAATTCCCAGTCGATCGACTTTTAGGGTATTCATAAACCCGGTTTCTATAAGAAACCGGGTTTTTCAGTGGTTTGTAGGGTGCTTCAGCCTACTCATACCAAATCCGCGTTAAAAACCCCGATCGGACTCAGCGGTTGAAACGGCTCAAGAGTCAAACTTTCGTCAGAACTCACATCTTGCACCATTCTCAAGAACAGGCAAGATGCCTGTTCCACAAAAAGTGCCTTTTATTGGGGGGTGGGCAGGAGAACCCGCCCGCAAAAGGCTTATTGAGAATGGTGCAACCTCTCAGTGCGAGCTGAGGGGGACTGAAGAATAAAGGGGTAAAAATCCCGGATTTGGTATCAATTAATTAATCAATCCGCAAATTGAAAGGCAAGCGAACATAAATCCCCTGCGGGTCGTTCATCGACTCGATCGCAGCCAATTCATCCTGCATTTTCTTAACTTCAGCAGTCAGTGGGTCGAGTTTGGTGGCTGGTTTCAAAACGCGAACGCCTGAAAGTCTTTCCAAAATTCGCTCCTCGAAACTGCGGCGTTTTGGATATTCTTCCAACTGCCAATCGTCGCCGAGTTTAGCTTGCTTCGCCGCCTCTGTGACAGCATCTTCAAGGCCGCCAATTTCATCGACTAAACCCAACTGTTTCGCGGCCGTACCCGACCACACCCTGCCTTGAGCAATTTCTTGTACCTTGTTTTTCGGCAGTTTGCGGGAGTCGGCGACTTTAGTAATAAATCGATCGTAAATGCGATCGACTATTCTCTGAATATTCGCCAATTCTTCAGGATTTTTCGGGCGGGAAACCGTGTTAGTATCCGCAAAGCGGCCGGTTTTCACAACGTCCCAAGTCAGGCCGTTGTTAGCAGCCAACTTTTGGGCGTTGAACAGCATTCCAAAAACGCCGATAGAACCCGTAATCGTATTGGGTTCGGCAAAAATGCGGCTGGAACCCATCGCAATCCAATAGCCGCCGGAAGCTGCTAAATTGCCCATCGAAACGATAACTGGTTTCTTTTTGCCCGTCAGCATAACTTCGCGCCCGATGACTTCGGCCGCCGTCGCGCTGCCTCCGGGACTGTTGACCCGAAAAACAACTGCTTTTACGTCGTCATCTTCTCTGATTTTCCGCATTTCTTGAGCGATGCGATCGCCTCCTACTTGAGTCGGGCCCCCTTCCCCGTCTACAATCTCTCCCTCGGCGTAAAGTATAGCAATTTGGTTTTTCTTGTCAGCGCGAGTTGAGTTTTTATCGTCAGCAATTCTGGCGTAGTTTTTCAAACTAATTTGCTTGAAAGATTTGTGTTCGCGATCGGTTCCTGTAAGTTTTTTAAGTTCGCTCGCAATTTCGTCAAAGTATACAACTTTATCAACTAACTTGCTTTTGAGAGCTTCGTCAGCCATCAAAGTTCCGCCCTTATCTGCAACCGCTTGCAGTTGCGGAACAGTCACTTTACGGTTCGGCCCGACAGTTTTCAGGTATTCTCCCCACATATCTCCGAGCAACTTTTGAGTTTGCTGGCGATTTTCGGGACTCATTTTTGTGAGCAAAAACGGCTCAACGGCTGACTTGTATTTGCCGACACGAGTCACTTGGACTCCCAGACCGTATTTCTCCAAAGCACCGGTGAAAAACATTGCCTGACTGCTAAAACCGTTGAGTTCCAAAGCCCCGTAAGGGTTGATTGCAATTGTATTAGCAACGGAACCGAGGTAATAATCTCGCTCTGTCCAGTCCATCTGGTAAGCAAAAATGGGTTTTTTGGCATCTCGGAAACGCTGCAATGCCGATCGAACTTCTTTGAGATTGGCAAACCCGCTGCTGCTCGAATCTGAGCTGCCTTCGAGATAAATGCCAACGATTTTCGGGTCTTTTTTCGCAGATTCGATCGCGTCTAAAACAGTCCGCAGCGTCACTGTATCGCCGGAATCGTCCGAAAGCACTTCTTCAATCGCCGCGCTAGTGCTGCGGCTCGGTTTGCTGTCAGTGATATTTAAAGAAAGGTCTAATACCAATACAGACTTATCTTTAACTTGCGGGCCTGAATCTTTAGACGACGATGCCGCGACAGCAATTAGCAGTACCAGTCCCCCTAATCCTATGCTGCCCAGCAGCAACAATCCGAGGAAGGTTCCCAGCAAACTTGCACAGGTATATTTTAGGAAATCTCTCATTAGATAATTGGTTATTGGTAATTAGTCATTAGTTATTAGTCATTAGTCCTTAGTCATTAGTCCTTAGTCATTAGTTATTAGTTAGAT
Source organism: Microcoleus sp. K4-B3 (assembly GCF_036704615.1). Lineage (NCBI taxonomy): Bacteria > Bacillati > Cyanobacteriota > Cyanophyceae > Oscillatoriales > Microcoleaceae > Microcoleus > Microcoleus sp. K4-B3. The sequence continues at coordinate 6,397 of NZ_JAUBSF010000062.1, read as the reverse complement.
CGAATCCGCTTATAGCGGAACGATACCGAGCGTGCGAGCGGGTCGCTCGCACTGCACTCGGAAAAATATTATTCCGATACCAGCGGAAACGATATTATTGGTAATTCCTGCAACTAGGATTTAGCAATTATCCGCTGTCGTTAGTTATTAGCTAATGACTGTTGACTGCTGACTAATGACTGTTGACTGCTGACTCACTTTTATCTTAACCTTTCCAAAACCCCAGAATGTTTTAACTCATCCAAATTACCGCAGCCCGTACAGAACATCACTGTGGCGATTTCTGCAATTAAGACCTCAGCTAGAACGCCTGCGGCTGATTCCGATTCCGCTGCCGCTTGCAGAAACGGCCGCGCCAGTCCCGCAATATCCGCGCCGAGGGCGAGGGCTTTCGCTGCATCCAACCCATTCTGCAAGCCTCCAGAGGCAATCAGAGGAACATCCGGCGCTACGGCGCGGGTGCTGACAATGCACTCGGCTGTCGGTATTCCCCAGTCGGCAAAGGTTGCGCCCAACCTGCGCTGCTTGCCATCTTTAGCTCGCTTTCCTTCTATTTTTGCCCAAGAAGTACCTCCGGCCCCGGCAATGTCGATCGCACCTACCCCGGCGGCGAGCAATTTCTGTGCCATCTTTCCTGAAATACCGTTGCCGACTTCTTTAGCAATAACTGGTACTGGTAATTTATCGCACAATGTGGCAATTTTATCTAGCAGTCCTTTAAAGTTAGTATCGCCTTCGGTTTGAACGCACTCTTGCAGCGGATTGAGGTGCAAAATTAGTGCGTCTGCTTCTAAAATATCAACAATTTTTTGGCACTCTTCCAAACCATAATTGTAGTTTAATTGAACGGCTCCGATATTGGCAAATAGCAGAATATCTGGAGCGCGGCGCCGGACGGCAAATGTAGGAGCTAGTTGAGGTTGTTCTACGATGATTCGCTGGGAACCGACTCCCATTGCCAGTTTGTATTCTTGAGCGACATCGGCGAGGCGATAATTGATTGTCTGGGCTAATTCTGTGCCGCCGGTCATTGAGGAAATTAGCAGGGGAACGGCTAGTTTTTTGCCGAGAAATGTGGAGGTTAAATCGATTTCCGTGCGATCGAGTTCTGGCAAACAGCAGTGCTCAAAACGGTAGCGTTCGAGGCCGCTGGTAGTTTCGCGAAATTGTACGTCTTCTTCGAGGCAGATCCGCAGGTGGTCTGCTTTGCGGGTTTCGGTTTGCGACGGGGAGGTTAGCGGCAAGTTCACAGTGGCTATTTGGGGAAAGAGTTGTGATTTGGGAATATAGCAATTTTATTTCATTTTTGAATTTTTTAATGAACCGCAGAGAGCGCAGAGGGCACAGAGGAGAAGAAAAGAGAGATGTTCGCAAATCCTGCCAGGGTTGCTGTATTATCCAGGAACAGTCAGCGGCATTCCGTTATCGGAAGGTTTTAACTTGAGTAAAAAAGGAACTGCTTTTTGCACCCAGGCTTTGACTGATGTGTAACTTGCCGCATCTTCGCCGAAACAAATGTCCAGCATATCCGTGTGAATTATCCCCGGATTCAAAGAAACTGCTGCCATACCTGCGGGCAATTCTTGAGCGAGCGAGCGCGTAAGTCCTTCTATTGCCCACTTAGAAGCGCAATAGGGCGCAAATTCCGGCGAAGTTGACCTTCCCCAACCAGAACTAAAGTTGACAATTATGCCGTTTTTTCGAGCAATCATTGCCGGGACAAAGTGGCGAATTACATTAGCCGTACCTTTAATATTAACATCTATTAGCTGGGAAAATTCTTCGCTGCTGACTAACCAAAGCGGTGCGGGATGGTTGACTAAAGCTGCATTGTTGATGAGCAAATCGGGTGGCTCCTTTTTTGCCATAATTTCTGTTGCCCAAGCTTTTACTCGCTCGTCGTTGGTGACATCCAAACAAGTAAAATGGTGGGGCGTACTATATTTTTGGTTGAGTTTTTCCACCGCTTCGGAAGAACGGGCGCATCCCACAACTCTATGTCCCAATTCAATAAACTTTTCGGTCATGGCAAGACCAAGACCGCGACTAACTCCGGTAATTACAATTAATTTTGTCATAGATTTGCTGAATTTTGACATTAAGTAATACAATACATATTGACTGGTCAATTGACAAATCGATCGCAGGGAGAAAGCATGAAAGTAAAAGCAGCAGTTGCTCGCAGTGCCGGCAAACCTTTGAGCATTGAAACAGTGGATCTGGATGGGCCGAGGGCTGGAGAGGTGCTGGTGGAAATTAAAGCTACGGGTGTTTGTCACACTGACGCTTACACTCTTTCCGGCGCCGATCCTGAAGGTTTGTTTCCGGCTATTTTAGGCCACGAGGGAGCCGGGATTGTCGCAGAAGTTGGGCCGGGAGTAACGAGTGTCAAAGTGGGCGATCGGGTAATTCCTCTCTACATTCCCGAATGCCGCAACTGCGAATATTGTTTGAGCCGCAAAACAAATCTCTGTCAAGCAATTCGCGTGACTCAAGGCCAGGGAGTGATGCCCGACGGCACGAGTAGGTTTTCTATAGATGGGCAGAAACTTTACCATTACATGGGAACTTCTACCTTCGCTAATTATACAGTATTGCCAGAAATTGCGGTAGCAAAAATTCGCGAAGATGCTCCTTTTGATAAAGTTTGTTTGATCGGCTGCGGCGTAACAACTGGCATCGGCGCTGTCATCAATACGGCGAAAGTAGAGCCTGGTTCTAATGTGGTAGTTTTCGGTTTGGGCGGCGTGGGTTTGAATGTAATTCAAGCGGCTCGTATGGTGGGAGCTAACATGATTGTCGGCGTAGACTTGAACCCCGACAAGCGAGAGATGGCGGAAAAATTCGGCATGACTCACTTTGTCAATCCTCGCGAAGTGGAAGGCGATTTAGTGCCTTATTTAGTAGATTTAACCAAAGGCGGAGCTGATTACAGTTTTGAATGTATCGGCAACATTAATGTGATGCGTCAAGCTTTGGAATGCTGCCACAAAGGTTGGGGTGTGAGCGTAATTGTCGGGGTAGCGGGAGCGGGTCAAGAAATTAGTACCCGCCCGTTTCAGCTAGTAACTGGCAGAGTTTGGAAAGGCACGGCTTTTGGGGGGGCAAAAGGCAGAACTGATGTTCCTAAGATTGTTGATTGGTACATGGACGGTAAAATTGATATTGACAGTCTGGTATCTCGGGTAATGCCGATCGACCAAATTAACGAAGCCTTTGATTTAATGCACAAAGGTGAAGTAATTCGTACAGTTTTGACTTTTTGACTTTTTGAAGTAAGAAGTTCGGCAACAATCGATGTATGGGATTTAACCGATAGAGGTTCGAGGGAAGATGCAAGATTAAGCGGTAAGGTGCGTAATGCGCACCATAACTTTTATTTTCTCTATTCTCTCTTCCTCTGCGTCCTCTGCGCCCTCTGCGGTTAATAAAAAAAATCTAATTCACAAAAGAAATAGAATTAATATGATATCAGAATCCCTAAAACTGCACAAAGAACATAAAAGTTTCGGTGGCAAACTCGGCTTTTACAGTCATCAATCCTCCGCTTGCAAGAGTGAGATGAAATTCGCTGTTTACCAGCCCCCGCAAGCTTTATCTCAACCCGTACCCGTCCTATATTTTCTATCAGGTTTAACCTGCACAGAAGAGAACTTTATGGCAAAAGCGGGAGCGCAACAATTTGCGGCAAAATACGGGTTAATGCTGGTTGCGCCCGACACTAGCCCGCGCCAGACTGGCATTCCTGGGGAAGATGACGATTGGGATTTAGGAAGTGGTGCGGGTTTTTATGTGGATGCGACAGCCGCACCTTGGAAGGCTCACTATCGAATGTACAGTTATGTGGTTGATGAATTGCCGAATTTAATCGCCGAAAATTTTCCAGCGATACCGGAAAAACAAGGGATTTTCGGTCATTCGATGGGCGGACACGGGGCGTTAATTTGCGCTTTGAAAAATGGCGATCGCTATCTTTCAGTTTCCGCTTTTGCGCCTATTTCCGCGCCAATGCGCTGCCCTTGGGGACAAAAAGCGTTGGCAAACTACCTCGGCAGCGACCAAGATATTTGGAGGGCTTGGGATGCTAGCGAATTGGTTGTGGCAGCGCAATATAACCGCCAGATTCTGATTGACTGCGGGACGGCTGATTCGTTTCTTGCTGATGGGCAGTTGTTGCCGGAAGTGTTCGCGGAAGCTTGTGGAAAAGCGGGACAGCCGCTAACTTTAAGGATGCAGGAAGGTTACGATCACAGCTATTATTTTATAGCAAGTTTTATGGAGGATCACATTCGGCATCATGCTGCTGTTTTGTGCGGGTAGTTCCTAGCAGGAAGCAGGCAAGATGCCTGCTCCACAACAACTGGTTCTTAGGCTCTGCCTGGGAACCGATATCCAGAGGCTCTGCCTCGAATGGCTGCCATGAAATGTGGAGGCAGAGCCTCCCGATCTGCTTTACCAGGCTCTGCCTGGTAACGAGTGAACTCGCTTCTACGACAGGTATTTTCGGTTAATTAAGATCGATCGGAAATACCCAGTCTTTATACTTGCTGTCGCGATTTTCGATAATCCCGGTTAGTTTGTCCAAAATCTTTTCGGTGATGGGTCGGTTTTTGGGCAATTGATAGTTTTCAACTCGGTTAATTGGCGTAATTTTGGCGGCGGTTCCGCAGAGGAAAATCTCGTCTGCAATCAACAGTTCCGATCTATCAACGGGTCTTTCTATGACTTCAATTCCTAAGTCTCTAGCGATAGTTATAACGCTGTCTCTGGTAATTCCTTCGAGAATATCTTGATCGAAACCGGGAGTAACTAATTTACCGTTTCTGGCGACAAATATGTTCATTCCTGAAGCTTCGCTGACTTTTCCCTGAGTGTTCATCATAATTGCTTCGTCGAAGCCGGATTCTACTGCTTCTGTTTTGGCTAAAGCTGACGTGATGTAAGCACCGCTAATTTTACCTCTTAAGGGCAAACTGCGGTCTTCTTGGCGGTACCAAGAGCTAATTCTACAGTTGACTCCTTGTTTGGGCAAATAGTCTGAGAGTTCTAATCCGTAAACAAAAAAGTCGGTTTCTACGTTGTGCAGTCGGGGGGCAATTCCTAAACTGGATGTGTAGACGAAAGGGCGGATATAAAATGATTTTGTGGGTTGGTTTTTCTGGACAAAATCAATAATTATTTGTTGGATTTTGCTGGCTGGTAAATCGCAGTGGAGGAATCTGGCACTTTGACTTAATCTTTGACAGTGGCGGTCTAATCTAAATAGCAAGATTCGATCGGCATTTTGGGGGTCGGGAATTCCCCGCAACCCGCCTAAAACTCCGGTTCCGTAGTGCAGTGCGTGGGTGGCTATGGAAATTTTGGCGTCGGTAAATGGGAGAAATTGGTTTTGAAAGTAGGCAATTGGCAGAAAACTATCCATGATTCAAGCTGGCGATGAGTTTTGCAGTCCGCGAGGAATGGTGAATTTGGTTATATTACCATAAGTTATACCATTTTAGATTTGAGATTAAAGAATTGAAGAATTGGAAATGACTGATTCGATATATAGCCTTTCTCAGTAACATGAGGTGCTCTCGATAAGCGGGCATAGGGCATAGGGCATAGGGCATAGGGCATAGGGCATACCTCACCAAGATTGAGAACTGCTATAAGTTTGGATCGCGCACAGTTGCATTGTTTTTTTTAACTGGGATTATTATCTGGTTATATCTATTTATAAAATAATATCAAGAGCGGTCTGTTTGGTTGATAATTGTTTTGGGAAAAAGTGCGATCGACTACAAACAAAAATCAACCAAGGGGCAACTATGGCACGCAAATGTTTCATCATTGAAATGGGGATGGGTATAGACCAGCACGGGCAGGAACCGACTGTAGCCTGTGCAAGGGCTGTACGGAATGCGATCGCCAATAATGCTCTCCTAGGCGTCTGGGAAGTGGCTGGTTTGAGCGACCCCAATCAGATGATTGTTGAGGTTAAGGTGGCTGTTCCTTACCCGGAACAAGTGCGGGCCGAGGAGGTGTTGGCGGTGCTACCTTTTGGCAGCAAAACTCTGATTGTGGAGCAAGGGGGCATGATTGTGGCAGGCAGGGCGATCGCTTCTCTGAATGATAAAAATGATGAAATGCTAATCGCTGTGGCGGCTGTGAGTGTTTTTGTGGAAACTGAAGACTAATTAATTTTGTATTGTTTGAATAAATCTGCGGTGAAGTACGATCGCCCGATCGCACTTCCTTGTTTCCGCGATCGGGGATGGAACGCCTGTCTGTTAAAAAATGATTAATTTAGACTAAGTTGTAGGGTGCCCCGGAGATCTCATTGGTAACAAGTTAGAAGGGAGTAGATTTTGTCAATACCTCTTGGGATAGAAATATTATGGAATAATAATGATAA